>CAXUNA010000301.1:0-5435 GCA_964252095.1 uncultured Jatrophihabitans sp.
GGGCGCTGTGGTCTCAGCGCCCCGCACCGGTCGGGTCAGGCGGTGTGGGTCACGGCGTGGTGGGAGCGGCGCTCTCCGCGATCTTGCCGCTGGTGTTGGTGTAGACGTACTGCTTGCCACCGTTGCTGATCCCGGTGATGGTGTACGTGCTGCCCGACAGGGAGTAGGCGAGCGACTTGGTGTCCTTGCTCTGGGTGGCCGTCTGCGCCGTACCGGGGTCACAGGTGAGTGCGAGCCCGTCGGAGCTGGCCGTCACGGCCCCCGACGCCGGGTACTTGTTGCCGCCCTCGGTGAAGCACTGCTCGACCGCCGAGACAGCGCCGCGGACGTCGGACTCGGTGGCCTTGTTCTGGGCGCCGGTGCGGTAGTTGAGGTACAGCGGGATCGCGATGGCGACGAGGATGCCGATGATCACGACGACCACGAGCAGCTCGATGAGGGTGAAGCCACCGTCGCCCTGGGCGCGCTTGGTGCGCGCGGCGTCGAGGCGGGCGGCGAGGGACTTGGGGGACGCGGACATGCTGAGCCTCCTGGACTCTGGGTGGGGGAGCGCCGAGGGGTGTCGGCCGGCCGTCCTGGGTCGGAACGGCCGATCCGTGCCGAGAGGCCGGACACGGAAGTGTGTGGGGGGTGTGGTTGCGAGCGACCCGTCAGCCGCTTGCAGAGAAGATATTCCCCGTGTGGTCGAGGTTAAACCTCAATTGCTCAACGCAATCTGATCGTTACCAGAAGATCTTGACTGTCGAGAAAACCTCGTAGCGACCGAACGATTCTCGTCGCGGCAGAACGACGCACCCTGCAACGAAACGGACATGACGACGCCGCCCGGGCGGCATCCACCAGGCGGCGTCGACGTGAGAGAAAACCCCGTGAGCGGCGAGGGGCTGGTCAGTTCTGGATGTGCTGGTAGATCGTGAACATCGGCAGGTAGAGGCAGACGACCATTCCGCCCACCACAGCACCCATCACGACCACCATGATCGGCTCGAGCGAGGCGGTCAGCGCGTCGGCGGTCGACTCCACCTCGGAGTCGTAGAAGTCCGCGACCTTCTCGAGCATCGCGCTGATCTGACCGGTCTCCTCGCCGACCTGCATCATCTGTACGAGCATGCGCGGAAAGATCGGATGATCGTGCAACGGTGTCGACAGCGTGCCGCCGTTGCGTACGGAGTTCTGCACGTCCTTCATCGCCTGGGTCACCATCGCGTTGCCGGTGGTGTCGCCGACGATCTCGAGCGCCTGCATGATCGGGACACCCGACGACAGCAGGGTCGACAGGTTGCGCGCGAACCGGCTGATCGCGATCTTCGTGAAGAGGTGGCCGAAGACCGGCAGTTTGAGCTTGAGGGTGTCGGCCTTGAGCCGGAACTCGTACGACGACAGCATCTTGCGCTTGTAGAAGGTCACGGCGGCGAATCCACCACCGGCGAGGCCGAGGCCGATCCAGACGATCTGGTGCGACGCCGTGACGAGGATCTGCGTGGGCAACGGCAGGTTCCCACCCAATGACGCGAACATGCCCTGGAAGATCGGCACGATGAACACCAGCACCGCGGTGATCATCAGGCCGCTGAACGCCAGCACGATCCCGGGGTAGGTCAGCGCGCTCTTGATCTTCCCGCGCAGGGTGGCGTCCTTCTCGAGGTTGACCGCGATGCGGTCGAGCGCCTCGTCGAGGAAACCACCGGTCTCACCGGCGTTGACCAGCGAGATCATGATCCGCGGGAACACCTTGTCGTGCTTGGCCATCGACTCCGAGAGCGAACGGCCCTGCTCGACGTCCAGACGTACGGCCTGGAGCGCGGCCACCAGTTTGGGCGAACTGGTCTGTTCCTCGAGGGTCGTCAACGCCTTCAGCAGCGGCAGACCCGACGCCGTCATCGTCGCGAACTGCCGTACGCACACGGCGAGGTCCGTCAGCTTGAGCCGGCCGCCGAGGCCGGGGATCGTGATGTCCTTCTTCAGACCGGTGCCGGCCTCGACCACGCTGAGCGGCGTCGCGCCCTGCGCGATGAGGGTGGCCGCGGCCGACCCGGTGTCGGTCGCCTCGAGCTTGCCCTTGCTGCGCTTGCCGGCGAGGTCGACCGCCTCGTACTCGAACTGCCGCAGGACCGCGGTCACCGTCCGCCACCGCGCAGCAGGCGCGTCATCTCGTCCTTCGAGTGCGCCACCTCGAGCGCGCGGGTCTCGCTGATGGCGCCCTCGCGCACGAGCTGGACGAGGTGCTGGTCGAACGTCTGCATGCCGGTGTCACCCGAGCTCTGCATGAACGACGGGATCTGGTGGTTCTTGCCCTCGCGGATGAGGTTCCGGATCGCGGTCGTGGCCTTCATGATCTCCACGACCACCGCGCGGCCGGTGCCGTCCTTGCGCGGCACGAGCGCCTGCGTCACCACACCCTGCAGTGCGGTCGACAGCTGCGCGCGGACCTCCTGCTGCTGGTGCGGCGGGAAGATGTCGATGATGCGGTCGACGGTCTGGGCGGCGCTCTGCGTGTGCAGCGTGGCGAGAACCAGGTGGCCGGTCTCGGCGGCGGTGAGGGCCGTGGACACCGTCTCCAGGTCGCGCAGCTCACCCACCAGGATGATGTCGGGGTCCTGCCGGAGTGCGTGCTTGAGCGCCACCGCGAAGCCACGGGTGTCCTCGCCGACCTCCCGCTGGTTGACCAGGCACCGGTTGTGTTCGTGGACGAACTCGATGGGGTCCTCGACCGTGACGATGTGCCCGCGGCGCGTGCGGTTCGCGAGGTCGAGGATGGCGGCGAGGGTCGTCGTCTTGCCCGAGCCGGTCGGTCCGGTGACGAGGACCAGGCCGCGAGGCAGGTGGGCGAAGTCCGCGACGGCGTCCGGGACACCGAGGTCCTCGAGCGGCTTGATGCCGTGCGGGATCGCCCGCATGACGGCGCCGTAGGCACCGCGCTGCTGGAACAGGTTGACGCGGAAGCGGGAGATGCCGGTCAGCTCGTAGGCGAGGTCGAGTTCGTGCTCGACCTCGAAGTGGGCCCACTGCTCGTCGGTCGTGAGCGGCCGGAGCATGCGGACCAGGTCGCCCGCCGTGAGGACGTCGAGGCCGGGGACCGGGGCGAGGTCGCCGTGGACGCGGATGCGGGGGGCCGAGCCCTCCGAGAGGTGCAGGTCCGAACCGTGCCGTTGCACCAGGGTGGTGAGCAGGGCATCGACGCTCTGCTCACCACCCTGGTGGTGCACGGAGAGGTGTTCGCCCGTCGTCGGGGGTACGGGGGCGAGCACCGCGTGCGTCACAGGATTCTCCGTAGGGGGGTTGGAGAAACTTCACGTTGACTTGACGAGGGAGACACTAAGAGCGACTCAAGAGGGCCGCAATTCGAGCTGAAGTGCTTGAGATGACTGACCAGGAAGGGACCGTCGGCAAACGCCCGACTCTGTCCGGATTCCCGGGCCCGGAAGGGTGTCAGATGTGTCCGGAACACCCGATTCGTTCGGCCCGAAATCTTGAGGAAAGTCGTGGCGTGTCGATCTTTCCCGCAGAAGACTCCCGTGGGTCGGGAACTCTCTCGACCGAGGTTTCGGCGGATTCGCCCCACCGCGGCTCCGCCGTGCAGCCCCCCGGTGACGGCGACCGGGCGGACGCGTCGGGCCCGCGCGGTGTCGCACACTCCACACCGGACCGGACGCCGGACGCCGCTAGTGTCCGACGGATGAGCAGCGCCGCCGCCAGTCCCGAACTCCCCGAACCGGTCGACACCCACACCACCGCCGGGAGGCTCGCCGACCTGGCGGAGCGGCTGCAGCAGGCCGTGCACGCCGGATCGGACCGGGCGCGCGAGCGGCAGCACGCCAAGGGCAAGAAGACGGCCCGCGAGCGGATCGAGGCGCTGCTCGACGAGGGCTCGTTCATCGAGCTCGACGAACTGGCCCGGCACCGTTCCACCGTCTTCGGCATGGCCGACAACCGCCCGTACGGCGACGGTGTGGTGACCGGGCACGGGACCGTCGACGGCCGGCCGGTCTGCATCTTCAGCCAGGACGTCTCGGTGTTCGGCGGCAGCCTGGGCGAGGTGTACGGCGAGAAGATCGTCAAGGTCATCGACCTCGCGATCAAGACCGGCTGCCCGATCGTCGGGATCAACGAGGGCGGGGGCGCGCGCATCCAGGAAGGCGTCGTCTCGCTCGGGCTCTACGGCGACATCTTCTACCGCAACGTCCGCGCGTCGGGGGTCATCCCGCAGATCTCGCTGATCATGGGCGCGGCGGCCGGCGGGCACGTCTACTCCCCCGCGCTCACCGACTTCGTCGTGATGGTCGACAAGACCTCGCAGATGTTCATCACCGGACCGGACGTCATCAAGACCGTCACCGGCGAGGACGTCTCCATGGAGGACCTCGGCGGCGCGCGCACCCACAACACCACCAGCGGCAACGCCCACTACCTCGCGAGCGACGAGGACGACGCGCTGGGGTACGTGCGCTCGCTGCTGTCGTTCCTGCCGAGCAACAACCTCGACGAGGGACCGGTGTTCGACACCGACGTGGTCGACACCGTCACCGAGGACGACGCGTTCCTCGACACCGTCATCCCGGACTCCCCCAACCAGCCCTACGACATGGTCTCGATCGTCGAGCACCTCGTGGACGACGGCGACTTCGTCCAGGTGCACGAGCTGTTCGCGCCGAACATCGTCGTCGGCTTCGGACGGATCGAGGGCCGGTCGGTCGGCGTCGTCGGCAACCAGCCCTCCCACTTCGCCGGCACCCTCGACATCGACGCGTCGGAGAAGGCCGCCCGCTTCGTGCGCACGTGCGACGCGTTCAACATCCCGGTGCTGACCCTGGTCGACGTCCCGGGCTTCCTGCCCGGCACCGACCAGGAGTGGCAGGGCATCATCCGGCGCGGCGCCAAGCTGATCTACGCGTACGCCGAGGCGACGGTCCCCAAGATCACCGTCATCACCCGCAAGGCGTACGGCGGCGCGTACGACGTCATGGGATCCAAGCACCTCGGCGCGGACGTCAACGTCGCCTGGCCCACCGGGCAGATCGCGGTGATGGGGGCCCAGGGCGCGGTCAACATCCTCTACCGCCGCGACCTCAAGGGTGAGGGCGAGGAGGTCGAGGCCAGGCGTGCCGAGCTGGTCGAGGACTACGAGTCGACCCTCGTCAACCCCTACGTCGCGGCCGAGCGTGGCTACATCGACGCGGTGATCCCGCCGTCGCAGACCCGCGCGTACGTCATCCGGTCGCTGCGGATGCTGCGCAACAAGCGCGAGACCCCGCTGCCCAAGAAGCACGGGAACATCCCGCTGTGAGCGACGGGATCGACGCCGAGGACACCGCCCCCGACGCGCGGCCGCGGTTGCGGGTCGTGCGCGGCGAACCCGACGCCGAGCAACTCGCGGCGCTGCTCGCGGTCGGGGCAGCGAGCGGTGGCGGCGAGGAGCCCGCCCCGCCGGCGCGACG
>CAXUNA010000302.1:0-5415 GCA_964252095.1 uncultured Jatrophihabitans sp.
TCGCCCGCCGCCCACCCCGTTCCGCGAGTGGGCACCTTTCCCGGCGAGTGGTCAGTTTTTTCGTGCCACTCACCGCAGGAAGTGACCACTCGCGGTGTCGTGCGGTGACCACTCGCGGTGTCGTGCGGTGATCACCCGCGGTGTCGTGCGGTGGGCACCTCGGCGGTCGGGATGCCCGGATCGCGGATCAGCGCGCGTACGAGCGGGTGACCCCGAGGTCTGTGGGGGTGGTCGCGCGACGGGGTCGGATCGCTCTGGGGACGCGACAGGCCGGTTGCTGCGCCGGTCCGCGGCCGGAATCGACTAGACTCGTCACCAGGACGACGCGCTCCGCGCGGCTCAGGACGCCTCTGACGGCGTCGACGGTCACCGCTCACCTGCCGACGGTGGCCGTTCCGTGTGCGCAGACAACCATCCTCCGGGATGGACAGAAGGGACACCGGTACGTGACCACGACCGCGAGCAGCACCCCCACCGGCAAGACTCCCCCGAAGAAGTCCGGCGGCGGCGGTTACAACGCCAGTTCCCTGCAGGTCCTCGAAGGCCTCGAGGCCGTCCGCAAGCGGCCCGGCATGTACATCGGCTCGACCTCCGAGCGGGGCCTGCACCACTTGGTGTGGGAGGTCGTCGACAACTCGGTCGACGAGGCGCTCGCCGGCTACTGCGACCGCATCGAGGTCACCCTGCTCGCCGACGGCGGGGTGCGGGTCAAGGACAACGGCCGTGGCATCCCGGTCGACATGCACCCGCAGTACAAGAAGCCGGGCGTCGAGATCGCGCTGACGATCCTGCACGGCGGCGGCAAGTTCGACGGCGAGGCGTACGCGGTGTCCGGCGGCCTGCACGGCGTCGGGATCTCGGTCGTCAACGCGCTGTCCGTGCGCGTCGAGGTGGAGATCGACAAGGACGGCTTCCACTGGCACCAGGTCTACACGGACCAGAAGCCCGGTCCGCTCGAGAAGCAGGGCGCGACCCGCAAGACCGGCACCCAGGTGACGTTCTGGGCCGACGGATCGATCTTCGAGACCACCGAGTTCTCGTTCGAGACCATCACGCGGCGGTTGCAGGAGTACGCCTTCCTCAACAAGGCCCTCACGATCGTGCTGCGCGACGAGCGGCCGAAGAAGGTCGTCATCGACGAGGACGCCGGTGAGACCGAGGGCTTGGTCGACGGCACCGACGCCGCGGCCGCCGTCGCCGAGGCGAGCGCCGACGTCAAGGCCGCGGCGACCAAGGGCCAGAAGATCAAAGAGGTCGTCTACTGCTACGAAGAGGGCATCGCCGACTACGTCCGGTACATCAACAAGACCAAGGACCCGATCCAGAAGTCGGTCATCGCCTACGAGGCCGAGGACCGCGCGGCCAAGTTGTCGGTCGAGATCGCGATGCAGTGGAACAGCGGGTACTCGGAGTCGGTCCACACGTTCGCCAACACCATCGCGACCATCGAGGGCGGCACCCACGAGGAGGGCTTCCGGGCGGCGCTCACCAACGTCGTCAACCGGTGGGCCATCGCGCAGAAGATCATCAAGGACACCGCCGACGACCGCTTCAAGGGCGAGGACATCCGTGAGGGTCTCGCCGCGATCATCTCGGTGAAGCTCGGCGACCCGCAGTTCGAGGGCCAGACCAAGACCAAGCTCGGCAACTCCTCGGCGAAGTCGTTCGTGCAGGGCGTGTGCAACGAGAAGCTCACCGACTGGTTCAACGCCAACCCGGCCGAGGCCAAGCCGGTCATCGCGAAGATCAGCCAGGCGGCCAAGGCGCGCAAGGCGGCGCAGCAGGCGCGCAAGCTGGTCCGCAAGAACGCGCTCGACACCATGGGCATGCCGGGCAAGCTCTCCGACTGCCGCTCGACCGATCCCGGCAAGAGCGAGCTCTACATCGTCGAGGGCGACTCCGCCGGCGGTTCCGCGAAGTCCTGCCGCGACTCGATGTACCAGGCGATCCTGCCGATCCGCGGCAAGATCATCAACGTCGAGAAGGCCCGCATCGACCGCGTCCTCAAGAACAACGAGGTCCAGTCGATCATCACCGCGCTCGGCACCGGCATCCACGACGAGTTCGACGTGGCCAAGCTGCGCTACCACAAGATCGTGCTGATGGCCGACGCCGACGTCGACGGCCAGCACATCTCGACGCTGCTGCTGACGCTGCTGTTCCGCTTCATGCGGCCGCTCATCGAGGGCGGGTTCGTCTACCTCGCGATGCCCCCGCTCTACAAGATCAAGTGGAGCAAGGGCGATCCCGACTACTCGTACTCCGACAAGGAGCGCGACGGTTTCCTCAAGGCGGGCCAGGAGGCCGGCCGCCGGCTGGCACAGGGCGAGTCGATCCAGCGCTACAAGGGTCTCGGCGAGATGAACGCGTCCGAGCTGTGGGAGACCACGATGGACCCGGCCAACCGGATCCTGCGACAGGTGACGCTCGACGACGCCGCCACGGCCGACGCCCTGTTCTCGACGCTCATGGGCGAGGACGTCGAAGCCCGCCGGTCGTTCATCGTGCGCAACGCCCACGACGTCCGGTTCCTCGACATCTGACCCGACCGTTGTCCACTGCACCGTTCACAGGTGTGGACAGCCGACCGTCGCTTAGTGCAACGAACGTTGCCTCGACCGTGAAAGGCACCTCATGACCGAGCCCACTCCGCCGGAAGGCGGCGGCGACCGCGTCGTCCCCGTCGAGATCCAGACGGAGATGCAGCGCAGCTACATCGACTACGCGATGTCGGTCATCGTCGGTCGCGCGCTGCCCGACGTCCGGGACGGCCTCAAGCCGGTCCACCGCAAGATCCTCTACGGGATGTTCGACTCGGGCTTCCGCCCGGACCGGCAGTTCGTGAAGTGCGGCCGCGTGGTCGGCGACGTCATGGGGAACTACCACCCCCACGGTGACAGCGCGCTCTACGACGCCCTGGTCCGCATGGCCCAGACCTGGTCGCTGCGCTACCCGCTCATCGACCCGCAGGGCAACTTCGGCTCGCCCGGCAACGACCCCGCGGCGGCCTACCGGTACACCGAGTGCCGGCTCAAGCCGCTCGCGATGGAGATGCTGCGGGACATCGACGAGGAGACCGTCGACTTCATCCCGAACTACGCGGGCAACACCACCGAGCCCGTCATCCTGCCGGCGCGGTACCCGAACCTGCTGGTCAACGGGTCCGAGGGCATCGCGGTCGGCATGGCCACCCGCATCCCGCCGCACAACCTGCGCGAGGTCGCGGCCGGCGTCACCTGGGCGCTGGAGCACCCCGACGCCACGCAGGAGGAACTGCTCGAGGCGCTCATCGAGCGGGTGAAGGGCCCCGACTTCCCGACCTACGGCCTCATCGTCGGCCGCGACGGGATCGAGGACGCGTACCGCACCGGCCGCGGCTCGATCCGGATGCGCGCGGTCGTCACGATCGAGGAGGACACCCGCGGCCGGACGATCCTCGTCGTCACCGAGCTGCCCTACCAGGTCAACCACGACAACCTCAAGGACTCGATCGCGCAGCTCGTGCGCGACGGCAAGCTCGGCGGCATCAGCGACATCCACGACGAGAGCTCCGACCGGGTCGGGATGCGCATCGTCATCACGCTGCGCCGCGACGCCGTCGCGAAGGTCGTGCTCAACAACCTCTACAAGCACACCCAGCTGCAGACGACGTTCGGCGCCAACATGCTGGCGATCGTCGACGGCGTGCCGCGCACCCTGCGCATCGACCAGTTCATCAGCCACTACGTCAACCACCAGGTCGAGGTCATCGTCCGGCGCACCGAGTACCGGTTGCGCAAGGCCGAGGAGCGGGCGCACATCCTGCGCGCGCTGCTCAAGGCGCTGGACCAGCTCGACGCCGTCATCGCCCTGATCCGGGCGGCGCCGTCGGCCGACGGCGCCCGCACCGGCCTCATGGAACTGCTCGAGATCGACGAGATCCAGGCCACCGCGATCCTCGACCTGCAGCTGCGCCGGCTCGCCGCGCTCGAGCGGCAGCGGATCATCGACGAGGCCGCGGAGATCGAGGCGCGGATCGCCGACCTGCAGGACATCCTCGCCAAGCCCGGGCGGCAGCGGTTGATCATCGCCGAGGAGCTCGCCGAGATCGTCGAACGCTACGGCGACGACCGGCGGACCCAGTTCGTCGCCTACGACGGCGACGTCACGAACGAGGACCTCATCGCCCGCGAGGACGTCGTCGTCACCATCACCCGCACCGGGTACGCGAAGCGGACCAAGACCGACCTCTACCGCGCCCAGCGGCGCGGCGGCCGCGGCGTGGCGGGCGCGGCGCTGAAGCAGGACGACATCGTCGCCCACTTCTTCGTCAGCTCCACCCACGACTGGATCCTGTTCTTCACGAACAAGGGCCGGGTCTACCGGGCGAAGGCGTACGAGCTGCCGGAGGCCAACCGCAACGCGCGCGGTCAGCACGTCGCGAACCTGCTGGCGTTCCAGCCCGGCGAGGAGATCGCCGGCATCATGAACATCCCGAACTACGAGGTCGCGCCGTACCTCGTCGTGGCCAGCAAGCGCGGCCTGGTCAAGAAGACCCGGCTCACCGAGTACGACTCCAACCGGTCCGGCGGCATCCAGGCCGTCAACCTGCGCGAGGACGACGAACTCATCGGTGTCGCGCTCGTCAGCGAGGACGACGACCTGCTGCTGGTGAGCCGGAACGCGCAGTCGATCCGCTTCAAGGCCGACGACGAGAACCTGCGGCCGATGGGCCGGGCGACCTCGGGCGTGATCGGCATGCGGTTCGGCGGCGACGACGAGCTGCTCGCGATGGCGGTCGTCCGCGAGGGCGACGAGATCCTGGTCGCCACCGAGGGCGGGTTCGCCAAGCGGACGCCGGTCGAGGACTACACACCGCAGGGCCGTGGCGGCAAGGGCGTGCTCACGGCGCGCATCGTCTCGACCCGCGGCAAGCTGGTCGCAGCGCTGAGTGTCCGCCCTGACGACGAGCTGTTCGCCATCACCTCTACCGGTACCGTCATCCGGACGAATGCGTCCCAGGTGCGCAAGGCACAACGGCAGACGATGGGGGTGCGGCTGATGAACCTCGGTGAGGACGCCACCCTGCTCGCGCTCGCCGTGAACGCCGAGCGGGAGCCCACGGACGCCGACGACGACGAGGCGACCGAGCCCGAGGGAGATTCCAGCTGATGAGCTCACCGGGTGATGGCACCCCGCGCGCGAGCCAGCGCCACGACCCGAGCGACGCCACCGTGACCGCGAGCCTGCCGTCCGTGTCCGCCGACCGGCCGGCCGAGGGCGGCGCGGACGCCAGTCCGTACCCGCACGGCGGCATGCCGGGTGCGGCGTCACGCGAGGAGTGGAAGGGCGCGTCGGTGCCGGTCCCGGGTGCTTCCGGCCCGTCGGGCGCCGGTCCGTCCATCAGCCGGCGCGATACCTCGTTGCCGCGCAGCG
>CAXUNA010000303.1:0-5352 GCA_964252095.1 uncultured Jatrophihabitans sp.
GTGCTGCGCGCCGGACCGCGGGTGCGGCCGCGGGGACCGCCGGCGCGCAGCACGGTGCCACCACCGTGCGAGGCCGACGGTTCGAAGAGGGTCGGCTCCTCGGTGAGTTGTTTGGGCTTACGCCGTAACGGTTTCGACGCCGACGCCCGTCGCGCACCCTCCCGCTTCCGGGTGAGCGGCGAGTCCGCCTCGACGGTCCTTCAACCGGGCTCCGCCGCGGCCGGGTCGAGGACGAAGTGGTCCTCCCAGATCTCGCGCAGCACCCGCTCCGGCGTGGAGTCGACCGCCTCGTCGAGGTGGATCCGTCCGGACAGCGCGACGATCATCGCGTCGAAGAACGTCTCGGCGTACGCGCCGCGTGGGCCGCCCGCGCCCCGCTCGGCACGCTCACCCGCGGTGTCGATCCCCCGCAGCGCCACCAGCTGCGCCGCGACCAGCGTGAGGTCGATGGCGCCGCGGACACTGCTGCCCTGCCGGACGTCCGGGTGCTCCCGGGTGGCGCGGGTGACGGCGACCGCATCCTGCTGCAACGATCCGGCCAGGGCGTCGGGGAGCCCGGAACCGTCGAGCGGTGCCCGCAGTTCGACGATGCCGACCTCGGCCACCGCGTCCTGGTACCCGATCGCGAGGCGGCACAACCGGTCGTGCACGGAGGTCGACAGCCGGGTGGTGCCGACGTTGTCGTACGGGTTCATCGACGCGATCACCCGGAAGGTCGGCCGGGCCGCGATGTGCCCCACGCGGGGCACGTCGACGGTGCGGTCGGCCATCGCCGTCAGCAGCGTGTTGAGGGTGTCCTCCGGTGCGCGGTTGAACTCCTCGATGTAGAGGAACCCGCCTGCGCGCATGGCCTGCAGCAGCGGGCCGTCGACGAAGTTGTCGGCGGAGTAGTCCTCCCGCAGCACACGGGCCGGGTTGTGGTGCCCGACCAGCTTGGCCGGCGTCAGGTCGGCGTTGCCCTCCACGAACACCAGCGGGATGCCCCACTCGGCGGTGATGGCGTGCAACAACGTCGTCTTCGACGTCCCCGGCGGACCTTCGAGGACGACGTCGCGACCGGCCGCGACCGCGGCGAGCAGCAGGTCCAGTTCGCGGCCACGACCGACCACCCGGGCCGCGACGCGCGCCCGGGTGTCGGCCAGCGGACGACGGGTGTCGGTCGCCGTCACTTCTTGATCGAGAACCCGGCGTCGACCGGGAGCGTGACACCGGTGACGTACCGGGCGTCGTCGGAGACCAACCACGCGATCGCGTTGGAGATGTCGAGCGCCTCGACCATCGGGACGGGAAGGGCGTTCGCCATCGCGTCGCTCATCGACGGGTCGTTCTGCAGGAACTCCTGCATGAAGTCGTTCACGACCATCGGGGTGTTGACGCCGGTGGGGTGCACGGTGTTCACGCGGATGCTGTGCTTGGCGTAGTTGTTCGCGTAGGCCCGCATCAGGCCGACCACACCGTGCTTGGCGGCGGTGTAACCGATGCCACCGGGGGTGTCGCCGCCGATGCCGAACAGCCCCGCGGTGGAACTGGTGAGGACGATCGCGCCGCCCTTGCCACCGTCGACCATCGCGTGGATCGCGACCTCGACGGTGTTGTAGACGCCGGTGAGGTTGACGTCGATGACGTCCTGCCACTCCTGGACGACCGGGGTCATCGACATCGGCGCGATCCCCGCGTTGGCCAGCACGATGTCGACGGGGCCGAGTTCCGCCACCCCGGCGTCGAACGCCGCCTGCAGGCTCGCCCGGTCGCGCACGTCGGCCTGCCGCGCGACGATCCGGCGGTCGAGCGCCTCGACCTCCTTGGCGGTCTGCTCCAGGTCGGCGGGCGTGGCCATCGGGTACGGCACGGTGGAGATCTGGTCGCAGAGGTCGACCGCGATGATGTCGGCACCCTCCTCCGCGAGCCGGACGGCGTGACTGCGGCCCTGACCGCGGGCGGCACCGGTGATGAAGGCGACCTTGCCCTCGAGCTTGCCCATGACGTTTCTCCTTGTCCTGACGAGGTTGCTGCGGCTTCAGCGGGTGGGGTTGAGGTTGACGCCCGGCAGCGCCATGTGGCCGGCGTCGATCGGGAGCGCCACACCCGTGATCGCGCTCGCGAGGTCGGAGTTGAGGAACAGCGCGCCGTTCGCGATGACCTGCGGGTCCATGAACGAGTGGCCCTTGAGCGCGTGGAACGAGTAGCCCCCGTTGATGAGGTCCTCCTCGGTGCCGCCCGGGTGGCCCGCGAACATGTCACGCGCGTCCTGGTTGTCGGTCATCGGCGTGAGGATCGCGCCGGGGTTCACGCTGTTGCAGCGGATGCCGTGGGGCGCGAGTTCGAGCGCGACGCTCTTCATCAGCCCGACCACGCCGAACTTCGCGGAGATGTAGTTGGCGTAGTTGACGCCCGCCTCGAGCCCGTTGATCGACGACGTCATGACGATCGACCCGCTCTGCCGCTCGATCATGTGCGGGGCCACCGCCTTGGCCGAGTGCCAGACACCGGTGAGGTTGGTGTCGATCGTCTGGCTCCACTCCTCGTCGGTGGTCTCCCAGAACGGCTTCAGCGTCCAGATACCCGCGTTGGCGATGAGGATGTCGATCCGCCCGAACTCGGCCAGGCCGAGCTGCACCGCGTTGTCGATCTCGGCCTGGCTGCGCACGTCGCCCTTGACCGCGATCGCGCGGCGGTCGAGCTCCTCGACCAGCTTGACCGTCTCGTCCAGATCGGACTGGGTGGCCATCGCGTACTTCACCGTCGACAGCTGGTCCGCGATGTCGACCGCGATGACATCGGCCCCCTCCCGCGCACAGGTGAGGGCGTGGGCCCGTCCCTGTCCGCGGGCGGCGCCGGTGATGAGTGCGACCTTCCCGTCGAGCATTCCCATGGTGTGTCCCCTTCGTCGGTGACTGTGGTGGTGTGCAACGGTCCGGGGCCGGGCGGTGGATCAGTCCGTGGTGATCCACCCCGGCAGGCACTGCATGAGTGCGGTGACGATGCGCTCGCGCGACCAACGTCGCGGCTCGGCGAGCCAGCGGCCGACCACGTGCAGCACGCCCGCGGCGATGAACTGCGCGGTGACGACGGGATCGGCCTCGGGCGGACGGTTCGGCATGCTCCGCAGGGAGCGGGCGGCGTGGGTGGCGAACGCGTCGGTGACGGCCACCGGCAGGCGGGACGGTGCGGCGGGCCCGAGCAGCCGGGCGTAGGAGGTGCGACGTTCCCAGACGAAGTCGACGATCTCCCGCAGCGCCCGCCGGGACGCCTCCTCGGCGGTCAGGGTGTGCTCGCTGCGCAGCACGATGTCCGCGCTGCTGACGACGTCGAGCAGGTCGCTGAGGGCGTGGACCGCGAGGTCGTCGGGCGAGGAGAAGTGTGCGTAGAAGGACGTCCGGTTCACGCCCGCGGCACGGGTCAGGGCGCTCACCGAGATCTCGTCGGGATCGGTGTCGCGGACGACCTCGTGGAACGCGTCGACGAGTTTCGCGCGGGTCCGGACGGCCCGGGCGTCGGTGTTGGCGGTCATGGGCCGCGGCTCGACGGCAGCCACGGGCCGGCGGCTCGCGGCCCCACCCGTCGTCGTCGACCCCACGACGGTGACGCTAGCGCTAACGGACACCTGTCGGCCAGACCCGGGTTCGGACTCTCAGCCACCGCCTCCCCGACGCTGCCCGGAACCGACCGTCGCGATCTCGCGGGAAACCACGTCCGACGCGGCTTCCTGCGAGATCACGACGCGTCGTGATGCGGATCAGGCGGAGCCCTTCACCGCCGTGACGATCTTCGGCGCCACGTTCTGCAACGCGTAGTCGATCGCCAGCACCGAGCCGGTCGAGTAGGACTGCGCCTCGTCGCTGTTCAGGATCAGCAGGTGACCGGCCTTGGTGGAGGGCAGGCTCTGCAGCACGCGGTTGCTCGTCAACGCCGCCTCGTTGTCGCCGATCGCGAACATCAAGGTGAGGTCGGCGTCGAAGATCGCGAGCTTCTCCGGGCTGACCGAGACGAAGAACGAGTCCTTCTTCTGCGACTCGATCGCGGGCTGGTTGGTCATGCCGAGCGCGGTGAGGAAGTCGACCCGCAGGTCGCCGCTGACGTAGGCGCCCCACTGGTCGGTGCCGAACAGCGCGCCGACGGCGAAGCTCTTGCCGGCGAGGTCGGGGTTCGCCGTGGCGAACGCGGCGAGCTTGCTCTTGGTGTCGGCGATGAGCTGCTCGCCCTTCTCGGCGAGCCCCACCGCCTCGGACACGGAGGTCACCTGCTGCTCCCACGACGTCCCGTACGAGGTGACGCCGGTCGGGCCGTAGACGGTCGGCGCGATCGCCGAGAGCGTGTCGTAGGTGTCCTTGCTGTTGTCCGACCGGGTGTTGAGGATGAGGTCCGGCTGCAGGTCCGCGATCTTCTCGAAGTCCAGCTCCGTGGTGCCGAGCTGCACGGGCTCGGTCGTCACCAGCGATGTGGCCCAGGGCCCGACGCCGTCACCGCCGAAGGCGAGCCAGTCGGAGACGGCGACCGGCTGCACCCCGAGGGCGTAGAGCGTCTCGGCATCGGCCCACCCGAGCGCGACGACCTTCTCGGGTTTGGCCTCCACGGTGACGTCGCCGAACTGGGTGGCGACCGTGGCGGGGAAGCTCGCGGCGTCGGCCGCGCCGCCGGACGCCGAGGACGACCCGCCCGCGGAGTCCGTTCCGGAGCTGCTGCTGCAGCCGGCGAGGGCGACGACCGCCGCGACCGGGACGACGAACAGGGTCAGCAGCCGGCGCGATCCTCGGGGATCGAAGCGTCGTGGGATCAAGGGACAGTCACCTCTCGTGTCAAGGACGTGTCCGGATCAGTTCCGGGCACGGAGAAGAGGTTAGGCTAACCTCACCTCTCGCAGACCAGGTGTCCCGTCGGGTGAGGAGTCGGATGAGCGAGCGCGGAACCGCGGTGGCCGCAGCGACCACGACCGGTGCCCCCGCCGTCGCCCGGCCGGGTTCCCGGGCGGCCACCCGTCGTCGGCTGGTCGGCCTGGCCGTGCTGGTCGTGCTGCTGCTGCTCGTGGTGGTCGCGAGCCTCGCCATCGGCGCCGAGGCCCTGTCCCCCGGAACCGTCTGGCGGGTGCTGCTGCACGGCGGCGACTCGATCGACGCCGGGATCGTCCGGGACCAACGGGTTCCCCGCACCGTGCTCGGGCTGATCGTCGGCGGCGCGCTCGCGCTGGCCGGCGCCCTCATGCAGGGCGTCACCCGCAACCCGCTCGCCGACCCCGGCCTGCTCGGCGTCTCGGCCGGTTCGTCGCTCGCGGTGGTCATCGGCATCGGGTACCTCAGCGTCTCCCCGACCGGCCCGGCGATCACCTGGCTCGCCCTCGCCGGTGCGGCGCTGACC
>CAXUNA010000304.1:0-5345 GCA_964252095.1 uncultured Jatrophihabitans sp.
GGTGGGCACGGCGAGCGGCGGGAGCGGTACCTGGGCGTGCCGCAGGCCCCGCCCGCCGAGCAGCCCGACGAGCGCGCCGGCCGCGAGGACGACCACCACCAGCAGCGACAGCAACAGGACGGGGGCCACACCTGCCGCTCTCCCCCGCCCGGTGCCCGCCACGATGGGTCAGACTAGGTGGCAACAGGTCCGGCGGACGCGCGCCGACCACCAGCGCAGGAGGTTCGCCCATGGAGTTCGACGTCCTCATCGAGGTGCCACGCGGCAGCCGCAACAAGTACGAGGTCGACCACGAGAGCGGTCGCATCCGGCTGGACCGGACGCTGTTCACGGCCACCCAGTACCCGCTCGACTACGGCTACCTCGAGGGCACGCTCGGTCAGGACGGCGACCCGCTCGACGCCATGGTCCTGATCCACGGTGACCCGCTGTTCCCCGGCGTCCTCGTGAACTGCCGCGCCATCGGCATGTTCCGGATGACCGACGAGAAGGGTCCCGACGACAAGCTGCTCGCCGTCCCGGTGGGCGACCCGCGGCTGGAGCACCTGCGCGACATCCACCACGTGCCGGAGTTCGACCGGCTCGAGATCCAGCACTTCTTCGAGGTCTACAAGGACCTCGAGCCCGGCAAGAGCGTCGAGGGTGCCTCCTGGGTGGGCCGCGCCGAGGCCGAGGCGGAGATCCACCGGTCCGTGCAGCGGCTGGCCGACTCCGGCGGGCACTGAGCCCGGCTGCGAGCGGAACAACCCGTCCGGTTCGGACGGTAGATGCGGTAGATCCACAGCTGACTCTTGTGTCCGGCTGTGGCCGGGGTTACCTTTCGGCTGACCCTGGTGGTTCGTGTTGAGGTGAATGCCTCGCGTTGTGCGGATCTGACGGGTTGCTGGTCGACCCGAGTCGCGCCTCCGCGCCCCGGTCCCTCGCCGTGGAGAGGCCGTCCGCATGCCCCGCACCCTGTTCCCCGCCGCTGCTGCCGTCCGTCCCGTCCGGGCCGCGGTCGTCCTGCTCGCCGCACTGCTGCTCACCGTCGGCCTCTCCACCGTGGTCCGGCCGGCCACCCCGGCGCGGGCGGCGACCGCCGCGGCGGTGGTGGGCACGCCCGGCGCCCACACCGTCACCTACGACGGCTACAGCTTCTCGATCGACGGCAAGCGGACCTACCTGTGGTCCGGTGAGTTCCACCCGTACCGGCTGCCGAGCCCGAGCCTGTGGCGCGACGTCCTGCAGAAGATGAAGGCGGCGGGCTTCAACGCTACCTCGATCTACTTCGACTGGGGCTACCACTCGCCGCGGCCCGGGGTCTACGACTTCACCGGTGTGCGCGACATGGACCAGCTGCTCGACATCGCGCAGGAGGTCGGCATCGACGTCATCGCCCGCCCGGCGCCGTACATCAACGCCGAGGTCGACGGCGGCGGGTTACCGGCGTGGCTCGACACCCTGCCCGGTGTGGACCGCTCGGCCGACCCGCTGTTCCTGAAGTACGCCGACCAGTGGCTCACGCAGATCGACGCGATCCTGCAGCGCCACCAACTCACCAACGGCACCGGCACGGTCATCGCCTACCAGGTCGAGAACGAGTACTACAACGGCAACGCCGCCGGCCGCGCGTACATGCAGCACCTGGAGGACAAGGCGCGCGCCGACGGCATCACCGTCCCGCTCACCGGCAACAACAACGGCACGTTCAACAGCGGCACCGGCGCCCTCGACGTCGACGGGCCCGACTCGTACCCGCAGGGGTTCAACTGCTCCAACCCGACGGTCTGGAACGGCGTCCCCGACATCTCCTACGACCACCCGGCGGGCAAGCCGCTCTACACGCCGGAGTTCCAGGGCGGTGCCTTCGACCCGTGGGGCGGCCCCGGGTACGCGAAGTGCGCCCAGCTCATCGACGACCAGTTCGCGAACGTCTTCTACAAGCAGAACATCGCGGTCGGCGCGACGGCGCAGAGCTTCTACATGCTCTACGGCGGGACGTCCTGGGGCTGGAACGCCATCCCGCAGAACTACACGTCGTACGACTACGGGGCAGCCATCACCGAGGGCCGCCAACTCGACCCGAAGTACGACGAGGACAAGCTCATCGGGTACTTCACCCAGGCCGTCGCGCCCCTGACGAAGACCGACAGTCTGCCGCCGGCATCGTTGACCAGTGCAACGCTCGTCGACACCGCGCGCCGCAACCCCGACACCGGCACGCAGTTCCACACCCTGCGCCACGCCGACTCGACGTCGACGGCGGTCGACACCACGCACCTCGCGCTCGACCTGAACGCGAAGAGCGGTTACACCTACGACGACACCGCCTCGACCCTGCAGTACGCCGGGAGCTGGACCCACGTCGGCGCCGAGCAGAGCTACACCGCGGGCGACTACCAGCACACCGAGTCGTTCTCGAACACCACGGGCGACCATGTCGACGTGCCGTTCACCGGCACGGCGGTCCGGTTCATCACCTCGAAGACGAACAACCACGGCATCGCCGACATCTCCCTGGACGGCACGAAGGTCGCGAGCGTCGACACCTACGCGGCGAGCAACGCCAACCAGGTCGCGGCGTACCAGGTCAGCGGCCTCACGGCGGGCGCACACACGCTGCGCATCGCGGTGTCGGGAACGAAGAACGCCGCCTCGAGCGACACCTTCGTGAGCGTGGACGCCGTCGACGTGCCCACCACCACCGGTACCGCGGGGTACTACGCGACCGTGCCGCAGCAGCCGGGTACGGGCATCACCCTGAACGGCCGGCAGTCCAAGATCATCCTGGCCGACTACGACCTCGGCCAGAGCCAGCTGCAGTACTCGACGTCGGAACTGATGACCGACGCCACCATCGGCGGCCGCGACGTCGCCGTGTTCTACGGGGACGCGGGTCAGGCCGGCGAAACAGTGTTGCATGATGCAACCAAGCCGTCCGTGAAGGTCCTGGCGGGCGGACCGGTCACCAGCACGTGGAGCAACGGCGACCTGCGGTTGAACTACACCCACCACGGCCTCAGCCGGGTGCTGGTCACCGAGCCGGGGAAGCGGCCGTTGCTGCTGCTGCTCGCCGACCACGCCACCGCCGGGAACTTCTGGCAGCTCCCGACCGCGAGCGGTCCGGTGCTGGCGTACGGATCGCACCTGCTGCGCACCGCGAGCACCCTCGGCGGCGGCCTGCGCCTCACCGGTGACACCGGGACCGACGGCGCGTTCGAGGTGTGGGCGGGCGCCCCCTCCCCGGTGACGTGGAACGGGGCGCCGGTCGCCACCACCACGACGACGTCCGGCAGCCGCGCCACCACGTTGCCGAGCGCGGCGCCCGTCACCCTGCCGGCCCTCACCGGCTGGAAGACGCAGGACGAGTCGCCCGAGACCGCGCCCGGTTTCGACGACTCCACGTGGGCCGTCGCGGACAGGACGACGACGAACTCGTACACCACACCGGGCACGCTGCCGGTGCTGTTCGCCGACGACTACGGGTTCCACACCGGCAACACCTGGTACCGCGGCCGGTTCCGCATCCCGGCGGGCGCCACCGCGCCGACCGGGATCTCGCTCTCCGCGTTGTCCGGCGGCACTGCCGGCGCGTTCTCGGTGTGGGTCAACGGCACGTTCGTGTCGACCGTGCAGGGGTCGACCCTGCAGAAGACGTTCGCCTTCCCCGCCGGGACGCTCAGAACGGACGGCGGCGACAACGTCGTGTCGGTGCTGACCGTCGACATGGGGCACGAGGAGGACTACCAGTCCGACAACTCCAACAAGACCGCGCGTGGGCTGACCGGCGCCAAGCTGGTCGGAGTCCCCCTCGCCCAGGGGACCCAGGTGACCTGGCGGATCCAGGGCACCCGCGGCGGCGAGAACGGCCTCGACGCGACCCGCGGTCCGCTCAACACCGGTGGCCTGTACGGCGAGCGGGCCGGCTGGTCCCTGCCCGGGTTCCCCGACACGAGCTGGAAGTCGGTGTCGCTGCCGACCTCGAAGGCCCGGGCCGGCGTGACCTGGTACCGCACCACGACGACCCTCGCCGTCCCACCGGGGCAGGACACGTCGATCGCGCTGAACATCGCCGACGACCCCTCGCGGCACTACCGGGCGGAGATCTACGTCAACGGCTGGCAACTGGGCAACTACGTGAACGACATCGGACCGCAGCACACCTTCCCGATCCCGAACGGCATCCTGAGGACCCAGGGCGCGAACACCATCGCCATCGCGGTGTGGGACACCGACGCGACCACCGGCGGGCTCGGCACGGTGTCGCTGGTGGACCTGGGCAGCTACGCCTCGTCGTTGCAGGTGACAACGGTCGAGAGTCCGGGCTACAAGGCGACCCGGTACGCGCTCCCGGCGGCCGCGACCGCCACCGCCCGCCTCGTCGTCCCCGAGACCGTGACAGCGGGTCGGACGTTCACCGCGACCGGCACCCTGAAGGTCGCGAAGGGCGCGCCCGTCGCGAGCAGCCTGGTCCTGAAGCTCACCGCGCCGTCGGGCTGGACCGTCGGGAGGCCGTCACCGGTGGTCATCGGGTCGGTGGCGACCGGCAGCTCGAGGTCCGTGACCTGGCAGGTCACGGCACCGACGAAGGTGGCGGCGGTGAACCCGTTGGTCCTGACCTTCGCCGGCGAGCAGGACGGCACCCCGATCACCGCGACCGACGAACGCATCGTCGGCACACCGCCGCCATCGCCGGTGGTGCCACGCGGCACGGTTGCGGTGAGCGCCCTGCCGTTCCTGTCCAGCACCAACGGCTGGGGGCCGGTCGAGCGCGACACCAGCAACGGCGAGTCCGCCGCCGGTGACGGCCGCACCATCACCATCGCCGGGACGACCTACCCCAAGGGCCTCGGCACGAACTCGGTGAGCGACGTCGAGGTCAACCTCGGCGGCAACTGCAGCCGGTTCACGGCGACCGTCGGTGTCGACGACGAGGTCGGCAACTCCGGCTCGGTGACGTTCGCGGTGGTGGTCGACGGCGCGACGGTGACCACCACCCCGACCCTCACCGGTTCCGGTCCCGCCGCGACCCTCGACGTCGCGGTGACCGGCGGACAGGTGCTCGACCTGGTCGTCGGCGACGGCGGTGACGGCAACGGGCTGGACCACGCGGACTGGGCGGTGCCGACGCTGACCTGCGCCGCCTGAACGACGCGTCGCGCCGGGCGGACACGCAGGACACAAGCGGCGGGCAAGCCACGACAAGCATCGGGCAAGGGCCCCGGGCGAAGGTCGGATCCGATCACGATCCGACCCACCCGGAGGAAACCCGTCATGACCGCACACCACACCGCCCGCGCCCACACCGCCTCGTCGACCCGCCGCCGCCGGCGACGGCGCGTGGCGCTCGCCGCGCTCGCCCTCGC
>CAXUNA010000305.1:0-5344 GCA_964252095.1 uncultured Jatrophihabitans sp.
GCCACCGGCCGCCCCGCTCTCGCCAAAGATGAGGGGCGGCCTTCGGCGTCTCTGGGGCAGAACCTGCCACGGACGCCGAAGGGACTGCCGGTGCGCAGCAGGACCGGGTGGTCGCTCAGCTGCGGCACTTGTGGGTGGTCGGCGCTACGTCATGACGCACCGCCGGTGGCGGACAGAGCGCCGTTCGATTCGGCGTTGACCGTGAGTCGCCGCGTGCACCGAACGTGCGACGAGCGTGCGACAAGGGGCGGTCTCGGGCGGTACCTGTCGGGTGACCGTGAGTGGCCGCTTGCCAGGAAACATCAGGGGAATCGCCGCTCGGCGGGAGGTGCCCTCAGGGCGCCTTTCGTCTTCCCAAGCTGAATATGCGGGTTCGATTCCCGTCATTCGCTCCACGTCAGCGCCGCGGAATTACCCGGGCTCCCACACAAAGCCGGGGCGGCACTCCTCGCGCCACCATCCGCCGGCGCACCTGCACCGACTGGTTGACTCATTCCGTGCACGTCGTCGTCGCCGCGGTGCTCGTCCGCGAGGGGCGGGCGTTGCTCGGCCACCGCTCGCCCGGCCGCCGGTGGTACCCCGATGTGTGGGACGTCCTCGGCGGTCACGTCGACGACGGCGAGTCCCAGCAGGAGGCGTTGGTCCGCGAACTCGACGAAGAACTCGGGATCAGAGTCGATGTCGACCCGGGCGACCCGGTCGCGCACTTCGTCGATCCCGCCGGGCAGGGCGGCGGCCTCGACATCACGATCTGGGTCGTCACGTCGTGGCGTGGGGAGATCGCCAACCGCGCACCCGAGGAACACGACGACCTGCGCTGGTTCGCTCGCGACGAGGTGCCTTCACTCAGGCTGGCCCACGCTCGTCTGCGGCCGCTGCTCGACGGCGTCCTGCGTGACCACCCGGTCTGACCCGCCCGGCCGGCCATCCGCGTGCGGTGCTCGACCGGGCCATCGGAACCCTCGGCACTCCCGAGTGAGACGCGCACCGTGGGCAACGCGCCCACCACCGGCCCGACCGGGGCTCGGCCGAGGCGACGACACGAGGCAGGCGCGCCCGTCCGGTTCGGCGCGGCCCACTCCGGGCAGCCGGATCCGTCGGGCCGCTCCGGGTGACGTCAGCGCGATCCGGCGCTGTCGGCCAGCTTGCGGCGCATGATCTTGCCCGTGGACGTGGCGGGGAGCGAGGCCACGAACACCACGCTGCGCGGGCGTTTGTAGGCGGCGAGCTGGTCGCGGGTGAACTCGATCAGCTCGTCCTCGGTGGCCGCGGCACCGTCGCGGAGCACGACGTACGCCCGGGCGAGTTCGCCCTTGACCTCGTCCTGCACCGGTCCGACCGCGACCATCGCCACGGCCGGGTGCGCCGCCAGCACCCGCTCGATCTCGGCCGGGTAGACGTTGTAGCCCGCGGTGATGATGAGGTCCTTGCGGCGGTCGACGACGAAGAAGTGCCCGGTGCCGTCGACGGTCGCGATGTCGCCGGTGTGCAGCCAGCCGTCCGGTTCGATCGTCTTCGCCGTCTCCTCCGGGTTGTTGTAGTAGCCGGTCATCACGATCGGCCCCCGCACCATGAGCTCCCCGGGGGTCCCGGGCTCGGCGTCGCGGGTGACGTCGTCGAGATCGGCCACCCGCACCGCGATCCCCGGCAGCGCGACACCGATCGAGCCGGGCACCGGCGGGGCGTACACGGCGTGGGTGGTGCCGAGGCCCGCGACCTCCGTCATGCCCCACAGCTCGAGCAGCGGGGCGCCACTGCGTCGCTGCCACGCCTCGATGGTGGCGGTGGAGATGGTCTGGCCGCCGACGGTGGACACCCGGATGTTCGTCAGGTCGGCGCCCGCGAGCGCGTGCGAGGCGAGCAGCATCGAGTACATCGCGGGGACGCCCTCGAACATCGTCGCGTGGTGCTCGGTGATCAGCGCCAGCGCCGGTTCGGGGGCGAACCGTTCCATCAGCACCACGGTGCCGCCGACGAGGAAAGTGCCGTTGATCGCGACGTTGCCGTACACGTGCGGAGCCGGCAGCGCGGTGACGACGACGTCGGAGTCGACCCGCCCGTGCATGGTCGCGGTCAACGCGCAGTTCAGCGGCACGGCCTGCTGCGACTGCATCGCCCCCTTCGGATGACCCGTCGTCCCCGAGGTGTAGCCGATCGTGGACAACCCCGTCGGGTCCACGTCGACGCTCCCGGTGAACGGCTCGAACTCGAACAGCGTCCCGAAGCCCTGCTCGCCGTCGCGGTCCAGCCCGAGCACCAGACCGACACCTTCGACGCCCGCGGCGACCTCGGCCACCACGTCGAACTTGTCGTCGGAACACAGCACCACGACGGACTCGCAGTCGCGCAGCACGAAGGCGAGCTCCGGCGGGGTGAGCATCACGTTCACCGGGTTCACCACGCCACCCGCGCGCAGCACCGCGTGGTACGCCACGACCCACTGCCACGAGTTCGGCCCGTAGAGCGACACCTTCGCGCCCGGCGTCACGCCGCGGGCCCGCAACCCGGCCGCCGCACGCGCGGACAGGTCGTCCAGCTCGGCGTACGTGAGCGAGCGGGTCGCGGTCACCAACGCCGTCTTGGTGCCGAACCGCGCGGCGGTGTGCGGGAGGATGTCCCCGGGCCCGCGCAGGGTGGTGTCGGCGGCGTCGGTCATGACTGGTCTCCCCGGGGCGCGTCGGTCGGCACGGTACGAGCCACGACTGTGCCAGGGGCCGACGCCGCACGGTGTCCGGATCTCGAACACCGGCGACGAACCGGAGCCTGTTGACTCAAGCTGCTCCCCTGGTCGCCCAACGGCCGGAACGCCGGACCGAGTCTGACGCATCGGTCCACCGCCCGCAGCACGACGGGCGGGGGGAACGACCGCGACGCCGAGATCACACCGGAGTCTGATGATGGGAAGAAGAATCGCGTTTCGCGATGCGGTTTCCGCAGGGGACGCCTATGGTTGTGACACCGGTCGGCGTCTACGGGGGTAGGTCGGCCGAGACGGGTGTCCGTGTTCAACACGAGCAGGACACGCCGTCGGGTGTCCGATGATCAGTCCCGGCGACCGCTCGTTCCGCCCTTCGGGCCCGGGACGTCCAACGTGCCCGTCGCGACGACCTCGAGCGCGATGTCGTGGATCTTGCGGTTGCTGTTCTGGCTGGCGATCCGCAGCAGCGTGAACGCCTCGTCGACCGTGACCAGCTGCGACGACATCAGGATCCCCATCGCCATGCCGATGTTGCGACTGTTGCCCAGTGCCCGCTCGAGGCTGGCCGCGTTCTCCCGCGCCACGACGCCCGCGACGGCGAGCGCACCGTGCGTGGCCATCACCACCGCGATCGTCTGGGCGGTCTCGTCGAAGGCTTGCGGCTTGCGCGAGTAGAGGTTGAGGCTGGCGCGCAGGTCGTCGTCCTCGAAGACCAGCTGGGTCGACAGCATGCTGTGCACACCGGTCGCAGCCGCCGACGGCCCGAACACCGGGTAGCGCGCGTCGTGCTGCAGATCGGGCACCAGGATCACGGTGGCGCCGTCCTCGGCCGCGTCCAGACAGGGTCCGCTGAGGGTCGCGTACTGCTTGTGGTCGTTGACCACGGCGTCGGGATGGGTGGCGCCCAGGGTCTGGAATCCCGTGCCCCGTCGACGGGTGATGCTCGCGTACGACGCCCCGGGGATGGCGTCGACCGCCACCGCGGTGACGGCGCCGAGTGCGCCGTCGGTGTTCTTCTGGGCCAGGACGCGGCGGCCGAGCTGGGCGTACAGCTCGACGAGCTCGCGGGGGGACGTCACGTCGCCACCGCAGGGATCAGGCGGGCCGCCGAACGGGATGGGTGGGACAACACTGGTGCCTCGCTGACGCGCGTTGACCTGGCTGCGCCTTGGCGTACGGCCGGCAGTTGCAGATGGTCGAACGAAGCGTCGGAACCTGCTCCGGAACCGATCCTAGACCTCGCCCGTGCGGATACCGGGCGGCCCGGCGGGTTCTGCCTTAGGCTGCCGGTGCTGAGCCCCCAGCGTCCGCCGCGGGCTGCTGCCCGCCGACCGCTCCTGAGGCGCGCTCATGCTCCCCGATCCCGACGCGTTCGACCCCGCCGCCCGCCGGCAGGAGATCAGCGCCGACACCGCCCAGAAGGTCCTCGCCGCGGCCGCCCGCCGGCTGATCGAGGCGTACGACGACTTCGAGGACGCGCTCGACCGCCGCGTCACGCTGAGCGAGTTGCAGTTGTTCGACCAGGAGGTCGCCCGCGCCGAGCGGACGCACGCCGCCGCCCGGGTCTCATGGGTCGACGGGTGAGGACGAGAGAGACGGTCACGCCCCGCGTGACTCGACGCTGACGGCCGCCGGCATGGACGACCGCCCACCCGTCTTCCACGTGGCGTCGCCGGAGCTGACCGGCCGCCGCCGGGATCAGCTGCTGACGCTGTACGACCTCGACCGACCGGACGCCGGAACCATCGACGAACTCGGCGACATCGTGGATCTCGCGCGCCGCGTGACCGGAGCCGACGCCAGCCAGCTCAACGTCCTCGGCGGCGCCCACCAGTTCACGCTGAACGAGGCAGGCCTCGGCGGTGCGGGCCGGCAGATCCCGCTCTCGGGCAGCGTCTGCTCCGCCGTGCTCGAGCAGCGCGGCACCGAGCGGTTGATCGTCATCCCCGACACCGTCCACGATCCGTTGTTGCGCGATCACCCGGCTGTCACGGGGGATCCCGGCATGGGCTTCTACGCCGGGGTCCCGCTGACGAGCACCTCCGGGTGGCCGATCGGGATGCTGTGCGTCTGGTCGACGTCGCCCGCGCGTCTCGACGAGACCCAGTCCGGTCTGCTGCGGCAACTCGGCAACGCTGCGATGCACATCCTCGAGTCCCGCCGGCGGACGGGAAACCCCACCACGAACTGGGAGAACGACGCCGACGACCCCATGCCGGTCTGACGTCCCGGGACCGACCTGTCAGCCCGCGGCCAACGCGGCGGCCAGCTCCGTCTTCGCCGCGACACCGAGCTTGCGGTACGCGCCGGCGAGGTGGGTCTCGATGGTCTTCGGCGTGACGAACAGCGAGTGCGCGATCTCGCGGTTCGTCAGCCCCCGCGCCGCGAGCGCCACCACCCGGGACTCGCTCGGGGTCAGCGCCTCGACACCCGTGGCGGGCGCTCGAGAGCTACGGGTTCGACGTCGAGATCCCGGCCGAGGGGATGGCCCAACCGCTGTGGTTCGCCCGCGGCCGCCTCCGCGTCGCCGGGAGTGATCTCGCCGGCGGCGTCGACGACCTGCTCTGTTTCGGCGCGCTGGCCGAGCGGATGGGCCGGCACAACCCGGGTCTCCACCCGTGGCGGTCGACGGTCGTCGAACCGCTC
>CAXUNA010000306.1:0-5316 GCA_964252095.1 uncultured Jatrophihabitans sp.
CCCTGGTCGGCGCGGTCATCGGCGCCCGCCGCGCGGCGCGCGAGCTGGGGTGCGACGAGTTCATCGGGTTCGCGACGTCGGCGGTCCGTGACGCCGGCAACTCGTCCTTCGTGCTGCAACGGGTCGAGGAGGACACCGGGGTCGAGCTGCGCGTGCTGTCCGGCGAGGACGAGGCGCGCCTGACCTTCCTCGCCGCCCGCCGCTGGTTCGGCTGGAGCGCGGGGCGGCTGCTGTGCCTCGACATCGGTGGCGGCTCGCTCGAGCTCGCCGCCGGCGTGAGCGAGGACCCCGACGTCGCCCTCTCCGTTCCGCTGGGGGCCGGCCGGATGACCCGCGAGTGGTTCACCGCCGACCCGCCGCCGCGCACCGAGGTCGCGGCGCTGCGCGGGTACGCGATCGAGACGCTCAAGCCGGCGGTCGCGGAGCTGGTCGCCGGGGGCGGGCCCGACCGTGTCGTGGCGTCGTCGAAGACGTTCCGCTCGATCGCGCGGCTCACCGGCGCCGCGCCGTCGTCACAGGGGACCCGGGTACGCCGCCGGATCCGGCGCGACGCGTTGCACCAGCTGATCGGCTTCATCTCGCGGATGGCGGCGGGCGACCTCGCCGAGCTCGAAGGTGTCAGCGCCGCGCGCGCCCACCAGCTGCTCGCCGGCACGGTGGTGGCCGACGCCGCGATGGAATGTCTTGACGTCGAGACACTCGACCTGTGCCCGTGGGCGTTGCGCGAGGGGATCATCCTGCGCCGGTTGGACCAGCTCGGATGAGTCTCGCAGCAGTCCCGATCCCGGTCGCGCTCTCGACCGCGTCGGTGTTCCCGGAGCCCTGCGAGTACGGCTTCCAGCTCGCCGCCGAACTCGGTTACGACGGCGTCGAGGTCATGGTGTGGACCGACCCCGTCAGTCAGGACCCCGCCGCGTTGCAGAAACTGTCGAAGAAGTACCGGGTTCCGATCCTCGCGGTGCACGCGCCGTGCCTCATCATCACCCAGCGGGTGTGGGGTGCCGACCCGTGGCTGAAGTTGCAGAAGGCGCACGACGTCGCGGAGCAGCTCGGCAGTTCGACGGTCGTCCTGCACTCACCCTTCCGGTGGCAGCGCGACTACTCGAAGCGGTTCGTCGACGAGGTCGCATCGTTGCAGGGTGCACAGGTCAGGATCGCGGTGGAGAACATGTTCCCGCTGTGGGTGCGCGGGCGGGCGGTGTCGTCGTACAGACCGTCGTGGGACGTCGCCGAGAACCCCTCCGACTACGACGCCTTCACCCTCGACCTCTCGCACGCCTCGGTGAGCCAGTCCGACCCGGTCGCCATGCTCGAGCGGATGGCCGGGCGGCTGCACCACCTGCACGTCGCCGACGGCACCGGCCTCGCGAAGGACGAGCACCTCGTCCCCGGCCGCGGGAACCAACCGGTGGCCGAGGTCCTCGAACTCGCCGCCGCGCGGGGTTTCGCCGGGACGGCCGTCATCGAGATCAACACCCGGCGCGCGGTCGACCGGGCCGAGCGGCGGGCCGCCGTCGCCGCGGCCCTCGCGTTCTGCCGACTGCACCTCGTCCGTCCCTCGCTCGAGGGTCCGCCCGCCCACCGCTGAACCACCGACGAACGGAGCCCTCCGTGGCCATCACCGCCCTGCTCGACCTGCGTTTCGACCCGGCCCGCGTCGCCGACGGCCTGCGGGTGCTCGACGAGACGCTGGTCGCCACCCGCGCCTTCCCCGGCTGTCTCGGGGCCGAGGTCACGGCCGACGTGAAGGACGAGGCGCACATCGTGGTCGTCGAGTCGTGGGCGAGCGCGGAGGACGACGCCGCCTACCGCGCCTGGCGGGCGACGCCCGAGGGCCGCAGCGACCTGGCATCGGTCGTCGTCGCGGCCCCCGTGCTGACGGTGCTCACGCCGGTCAGCTGACCAGCGCTCCCGGTGTGCCGGCCGGCGCCCACCCGATCGCGGGCGCGATCTCGCGGGTGATGGTCTCGAGCATCCGGGCGTTGTAGGCGACGCCCAGCATGTTCGGCACCGTGAACAGCACGTAGTCGGCCTCACGGACCGCCTCGTCGGCGGCGAGCTCTGCGGCGATCGTGTCCGGGTCACCGGTGTACTGCCGGCCGAACCGCGAACGGACGCCCTCGAGCAACCCGACCTGGTCGGTGTTCGGGGAACCGCCGAAGTAGACACGGTCCTCGTCGGTGGTGACGGGCAGGACGCTGCGCGACACCGAGACCAACGGCGCGCGGCCGTGCCCGGCGGCGGCGAACGCCTCGCGGTAACCGCGGATCTGCTCGGCCTGCAGCTGGTCGAACGGCACGCCGGTGTCCTCGGTCAGCAGGGTCGAGCTCTGCAGGTTGAACCCGTGCTCGGCCGCCCACAGTGCGGTGGCCCGCGTGCCCGCGCCCCACCAGATCCGGTCGGCGAGCCCCGGCGCCTGCGGGGTGATCGCGAGTCCACCGCGGAAGCCGCCGGTGCGCTCGGGGTCGGTCTCGGCGACGGCCTCGCCGCCGATGGCCGCCATGAACACCTCGGCCTTGTGACGCGCGAGACCGGCGTCCGTGACGCCCTCCGGCGGGACGTAGCCGAACACCCGGGCGCCCTGCAGCACGGTCTCGGGCGATCCGCGGGAGATCCCCAACTGCAGCCGACCGCCGGAGATCAGGTCGGTCGCCGCGGCCTCCTCGGCCATGTAGTAGGGGTTCTCGTACCGCATGTCGATGACGCCGGTGCCCATCTCGATCCGGCTGGTCCGCGCGGCGATCGCCGACAGCAGCGGGAACGGGGCCGCGAGCTGCCGCTCGAAGTGGTGCACGCGCACGAACGCGCCGTCGACGCCCAGCTGCTCCGCGGCCTCGGCGAGCTCGACGCTCTGCAGCAGGCTGTCGGCGGCGGTGCGCACCTGACTGCCGCCGCGCGGCTGCCAGTGCCCGAAGGAGAGGAACCCGATCTTCGTCATGGTGGTAGAGCGTTCAACCACCTCGCGGCATTCCGCGCGTGCGGCGCCGGTACGGGTTCGCGGGCCGGGGGGTTCGGATCGAGTCAGCCGCGACCGGTCCCCCCCGCACCTGGGCAGTGAGGTGCGGGGGAGAGGAGGCCGCGATGGCGCGGTGGTCGGCGGTACGTGTGGTCGGTCTGGTGGCAGTCGTCGTGGGTGGTGCCCTGGTGGCGCCGGCCGGCGTGGCCGCGGCGGCGACGTCGCCCGCCGACGTGTGGTCCAGTGAGTACGACGGCGCGGGCAACGCCTCCTTCAACGCCGGCGCGACCGCGCTGACCGCGACCACGTCGAGGTCGGTGGCCCTGCGGTGGACGCGTCCGGACGCCGTCGGCACGAACCGGGCGCCGTCGATCGTGGGCGACGTCGGCTACGAGGTCGTGAACTCGGGCACGGCCGCCCCGTCGCACTTCGAGGCGTTCTCGACCACGACCGGCGCGACGCTCTGGAGCACGGTCCTGCCGACCGACGGCAGCTACCACCTCGGCGAGACGATCGCCGGTCACGTCGCGGTCATGTCGTTCGACGGCCAGTACCACGACGGCGGCGTCAGCGCCGTCGACCTCGCGACCCACCGACTGCTCTGGTCGGTGCCGCAGCAGCCGGCGGGCAACCCGGACTGGGGCACACAGATCCGGAGCGCCGGGCCGGTCGTCACCGACGGCACCCGGGTGTTCATGTTCGGCGGGACGAACACCGTCAACACCTTCCGGCTGTCCGACGGCGCCCGACTGTGGACCCTCCCCGCGACCGACAGCACCGCCCAGCCGGACGGCATCGCGTACGCCGGCGGCCACCTGTTCGTCGGCGGGGGCGAGCAGGGCGTCACGGCGTACGACCCCGCGACCGGTCGTGAGCAGTGGACCGCCCCGGGTGTCGGCGCTCCGGTGGTGGCAGGCGGCCGGGTGATCACCGCGTCCGGCCCGGAGTTCATGGCGGTCGCCGTGGCGGGCTGTGGGAAGACCCGGTGCGGGACGCTCTGGGACACCGTCCTCCCGGGCGACGTCAGCTACCCGATGGTGGGTGGCGTCGACGGGTCGACCGGCTACGTCACCTACACCGTCGACCAGCGACAGGGCCGGATCGCGCGGTTCTCGACGGTGACCGGCCGGCTGCTCTGGAAGGCGTCGATCCTCCCGGACGCGTCGACGCCGGTGCGTGGCGCGTCGACCGTCTGGACGGTCGCGGGTGGTACGACGCTCGTCGGGTTCTCGACCACGGCGACCGGCAGCACGCCGCTGCGCTCGATCGTCGAGCCCGCCGACCGGCAGGAGGGCAGCCAGACCCTCGCGATCGCGGGCCGGTCGGTCTTCGTGCGCACGTTCCCGCGTCAGCTCACGGCCTACGGACTGCCCACCGGGTAGTTCGGCCGTTTCCGCTTCTCCGGCTCACTAGGGTCGGGGCCGTGGCCGACCTCCCCAGCTCCGCGCTCCCGATCGCCCTGCTCGGCGGCGGCAAGATCGGCGAGGCGTTGCTCGCCGGGCTGCTGCGTCAGGCGTCACCGGACGACGTCGTCGTGGTCGAGAGCCACCCGAGCCGGGCGGCGGAACTGGCCGAGCGGTACGGCGTCCGCACCCCGGACCTCGCCACCGCCGTCGGGCTCGCCTCGACCTTGCTCGTCGCGGTCAAGCCGCAGGACATCGACGCGCTGCTCGACGCCGCCGCCCCGCACGTCGAGGCCGATCAGCTCGTGGTGTCGGTGGCGGCCGGTGTGCCGACCGGCCGGCTCGAGGCGCACCTGCCGGACGGCGTGGCCGTGGTGCGGGCGATGCCCAACACCCCCGCGCTCGTCGAGGAGGGGATGACTGCCATCAGCGCGGGGCGGCACGCGGGCGACTCCGACCTCGACACCGCCCAGGCCCTGCTCGAGGCCGTCGGGCGGGTCGTGCGGGTGCCGGAGAACCAGCTCGACGCCGTCACCGCGCTGTCGGGGTCGGGTCCCGCCTACGTCTTCTTCCTGGTCGAGGCGATGATCGACGCCGGGATCCTGCTCGGCCTGCCGCGCACGCTCGCCGCCGAACTCATCGTCCAGACGTTGTACGGCTCGGCGCTGATGCTGCGCGAGTCCGGCGAGCACCCGGTGCAGCTGCGGGAGGCGGTCACCAGCCCCGGCGGCACGACGATCTCGGCGATCCGCAAGCTCGAGGACCACGGCGTCCGGGCCGCCTTCCTCGCCGCGATCGAGGCCGCGCGCGACCGCAGCGTCGAGCTGGGCAGAGGTTGAGGAAACCTGTTCTTCTCCTGTGTCGCACGAGTCCCACCCGTACCGCTACGCTCCGCGACAGCACGTGCGTGTCTGTCGTCGGTGGGGAAGCCGACGAGCGACACGTGCCGAAGGTGCG
>CAXUNA010000307.1:0-5301 GCA_964252095.1 uncultured Jatrophihabitans sp.
GACGGCCGTGCAGGCACGCGGCCTCACCAAGCGCTACGGCAGCCGGACGGTCGTGTCCGACGTGAGCTTCGAGGTGCGACCCGGTGTCGTGACCGGCTTCGTCGGTCCGAACGGCGCCGGGAAGTCGACGACCCTGCGGATGCTGCTCGGCCTCGACCGGCCGAGTGCGGGGACCGCGACGGTGGGCGGACGGCCGTACGCCGACTGGCCCGAGCCGTTGCGGGTCGTCGGCGCCGCCCTCGACCCCCGCTGGGCGCACCGCGGCCGGCGGGCGGTCGACCACCTGCGCTACCTCGCGGTGTCGCAGGGTCTGCCCCGCACCCGCGCCGAGGAGGTGCTGGGCGTGGTCGGCCTCGCTGACGTCGCGGGTGACCGGGTGAAGACCTTCTCGCTGGGGATGACGCAGCGGCTCGCGATGGCGGTGGCGCTGCTGGGTGACCCGCCGGTGGTGGTGCTCGACGAACCGATGAACGGCCTGGACCCGGAGGGGATGGCGTGGGTGCGCCGGTTCACCGCCGGCCTCGCGGCGCAGGGCCGCACGGTCGTCGTGTCGAGTCACCTCATGGCGGAGCTGGAGCGCACCGCCGGCCGGCTGCTCGTGCTCTCGCGCGGTCGGCTGGTCGCCGACGGCAGCGTCGCCGACATCCGTGGTCACCACCCCGACCTCGAGTCGGCGTTCGTCGCCGCCACCTCGGGCGCCTTCGCGGCGGGGGTGTCGGCATGAGCACGATCGCGACCACCCTGCGGCGGCCGCTCGCCGCCGAGTGGACCAAGGCGCGGTCGCTGAGGTCGACGCCGTGGACGATCGGCGTCACGACGGCGCTGGCGGTCGGCTTCAACGTGCTGGCCTCGCTGGTGTCCGCGGCGCACTGGGACACGCGTGGTGGTGACGGGTTCGACCTGGTCGGCGTCGTCCTGCAACCCGGTGCGGCCGTCGCCCAGCTGGGATTCCTCGTCGTGGCCGCGCTGCTCGTCACCGGCGAGTACGGCGGCGGCACGATCTCCCCGACGCTGCTGGGCATGCCGCGGCGCACGCCGGTGCTCGCGGCCAAGGCCGTGCTGGTCTCCGCGGTCGCCCTCGGACTCGGGCTGGTCGCCGCGCTGATCTCGTTCGGCGTCGGGATGGCCGTGTACGGCGACCGGACGTCGGTGTCGCTGCTCCACGACGACCTCTGGCGGGTCGTCATCGGCTTCCCGCTCACGCTGCTCGTCACCGCGTTGTTCTCGCTCGGCGTCGCGACCCTGGTGCGGCACACCGCCGCGGCGCTCGCGACCGTGATCGGCCTGGTGGTCGTCCTGCCGAGCGTGATCGGTGCGCTGCCGGGTCGGGCCGCGGAGTGGGTGGCGACCCTGATGCCCGGCGGCTGGTCGTTCCACAGCGTGATGCTCGCCCGCGGCGACCACGACCTGCTGGGACCGTGGGCGGGATTCGCCGTCGCGGCCGGCTGGGCGGTCGTCGCGCTGGGCCTCGGTCTCCGGTCACTGCTGCGCCGCGACGCGTGAGCGGGTGCCGACTGCCATGCTGGAAGCGATGACGACCGTCGCCCCGCCCCCGACCTCGACGCCGCCCGCGTCGACGCCGGCGACGCGCCGGTCGACGCCCAGAACGTTGCTGACTGCACCGTTCCGGCAGCAGACCTGGCGCGCGTCCGCATACCTGGTGCTGCGGATCCCGTCGGCGACGCTCGTGCTCGTGCTCGTGCCGGCGCTGGCCGTGTCCGCGGGGTTGAGTCTCACCGTGGTCGGCATCCCACTGGTGGCGGCGATCCTGCTCGCCGCGCGCGGCTTCGGCGGGATCCAGCGGGCGGTCACCCGGCGGGTCCTGCGCGTGTCGCTGGGCGACCCGGCACCGTTCCGGCCGCGCCCCGGTGTGCTGGGCTGGTGCGGTTCGGCCCTCGGCGACCTGGTCGGGTGGCGCGCCGTCGCGTACGTCGTCGCCTCGTTCCCCGTGGTGGTCGCAGGCGGCTACGCCGTCGTCGTCTGGATCGGCATCGCGGTCGGGGCCCTGCTGTACCCGGTGTGGTGGTACCGGGGACACGGCACCGAGTCGCTGTCGGTCGGGCGGCTGACCGTCGACTCGGCCCACAGCGTGGCGACCTTCGCGCTGATCGGTCTCGTCGCGTTGTGGCTGGCGCCGTGGCTGGTGCGCGGGATCGTCGCGTTCGACGTCGTCCTGCAGCGGTGGCTGCTGTCCGGCACCGCCGCCGACCGTCGGGTGGCGTCGCTCCGGGCGGCGCGGGCGGACCTGGTCGAGGACGCTGCGGCGACGCTGCGCCGGGTCGAACGTGACCTGCACGACGGCACCCAGGCGCAGTTGGTCGCGGTGGCGATGACCCTCGACCGGGCGCGGGGCCGACTCGCCGCCGGCGATGCCGAGGGCGCCGGGGCGTTGCTCGACGGGGCGCACAGCGCGGCCAAGGAGGCGCTGACCGACCTCCGGGACGTGGTCCGCCGCATCCACCCGCCGGTGCTCGACCAGGGACTGGAACCGGCACTGCGCACCCTCGCCGCGCGCTGTGCCGTGCCCGTCCGGCTCGCGGTCGACGTGGCGGTGCGTCCGGAGCCCGGCGTCGAGACGATCGCGTACTTCTGCGTGGCCGAACTGCTCACGAACGTCGTGCGGCACTCCGGTGCGCGCGGCGCCGAGGTGAGCGTCCGTGGTGACGCCCGGGGCGACCTGGCCATCGAGGTCCGCGACGACGGCCGTGGCGGTGCGGTGATCGTTGCAGCGAGCAACGGTGCCGACGGCAACGGTCGCGGCACCGGCCTGGCCGGCCTGCGACACCGGGTGCACGCCGTCGACGGCCGGTTCGAGCTGGACAGCCCGACGGGTGGTCCGACCGTGGTGCGGGTGCAGGTGCCCTCGGCGGTGGACCCGTGAGGATCGTGATCGCCGAGGACACGCCCATCCTGCGCGACGGGCTGCGGCAGCTGCTGACCGAGCGGGGGCACGAGGTCGTGGCGGCCGTCGCCGACGCCGCGGCGCTGCTCACCGCGGTCGCGGCCGACCCGCCCGACGTCGCGGTGGTGGACATCCGGATGCCCCCGACCTTCACCGACGAGGGGCTACGGGCCGCGGTGACACTGCGGCAGGACCACCCTGACGTCGGTGTGCTGGTGTTCTCGCAGTGGATCGAGACCCGCTACGCGCAGGAACTGCTGGCCGGCCGGGCCGCCGGGGTGGGCTACCTGCTCAAGGACCGGGTCGCGGACGTCGACGAGTTCGTGGACGCCCTCGAACGGGTCGGCCGCGGCGGGACCGCGCTCGACCCGGAGGTCGTGACGCAGCTGTTCGGCGCCGGCCGGCGGCGCGACGCCCTCGACACCCTCACGCCCCGCGAGCGGGAGGTGCTCGCCCTGATGGCCGAGGGCCGTTCGAACGCCGCGATCGGCGAGGCGCTGGTGGTGACCGAGCGGGCCGTGGAGAAGCACGTGCGCAACATCTTCACCAAGCTCGACCTGCCGCCGTCGGACACCGACCACCGCCGGGTGCTCGCGGTGCTGCGGTTCCTCGAGGGGTGAGACTCACTCCCCGCGTTCGGGCGCGGACGGCGGTTCCTCGTCGGCGCGGTAGGAGTCGCTGTCCTCCTCGGCCTGCTCCTTCTCCACGCGGCGTTTGATCCGCCCCAGCCCCGGCACCGAACCGAGCACACCGTTGAGTTGACTCGCGATGTCGAGCAGGTCGCGCAGGTCGGGGGCGACCGTGCCGAGCGTCGACATGACCGGCAGCACATCGTTGCGCAGTGCATCGACGGCTTGCGGCAGCGTGTCGATGAGGTGGACGATCGCCTCGAGTTCCTCGTCGCTGGTGGTCGCGACGATGCGGCCCACCAGCTCGTCGGACCTGCTGAGCAGCGCGGCCGCGCCGTCCACCACACCCGCGGTGCGGCCCACCACGACCTCGGCGGCGTCGACCGTGCCGCTGGTCCGCCCGACCACGACCTCGGCGCCGTCGACGACACCCTCGGTGCGCTCGACGGTCCTGGCCGCGGCGTCGACCACTCCGGTCGTCCGGCCGACCACCACCTCGGCACTGCCCACGACACCGTCGACCCGTTCGACGGTGCCGTGCGCGAGGTCGACCACCTCGTCGACACGGTCGATCACCGCCTCGGCCCGGTCGGCGAGGCGCTCCAGCCTGCTCAGCAACGCGGCGACCCGCGGGACCAGCGACACCGCCTGGTCGAGCGCGGCGTAGGCACCGGTGGCGGCGCGGACCGCGTCGCTCGGTCCCGGTACGGGAAGTCCCAGCAGACCCATGCCGCCGAGCCAACCACACCGTGGTCCGGGTGCCGGCCTACTGGTCGAGGTAGGCCAGCACCGCGAGCACCCGCCGGTTGTCGTCCTCCGACGGCGGCAGGCCGAGCTTCGCGAAGATGTTGTTGGTGTGCTTGCCGACCGCCTTCTCGGTGATCGTCAACGCGGCGGCGACGGCGGCGTTCGACCGGCCCTGCGCCATCTGGCCGAGCACCTCGAGCTCGCGGGGCGTGAGCCGCTGCAGTGGGGTGGTCCGGCGTCCCAGCAGCTGCGACACCACCTCCGGATCCAGGGCGGTGCCGCCCGCCGCGACCCGGCGCACGGCGTCGACGAACTCGGCGGGGTCGCCGATCCGGTCCTTGAGCAGGTAGCCGATGCCGCCCTGGGCGTCGGCGAGCAGCTCGTGCGCGTAGAGCTGCTCGACGTACTGGGACAGCACGAGGATCGGCAGACCGGGGATCTGCCGACGGGCCTCGACGGCGGCGCGGACGCCCTCGTCGGTGAACGTCGGGGGGAGCCGGACGTCGACCACTGCGACGTCGGGGCGCTGCGCCACCAGCTCGCGCACCAGTTCCGGGCCGTTGTCGACCGCCGCGACCACCTCGAAGCCGTTCGCGGTCAACAGCCGGACCAGACCGTCGCGCAGCAGTGCGAGGTCCTCCGCTAGCACCAGGCGCACGGGACCTCCAGGACGACGCGGGTGGGACCACCCGGCGGGCTCTCGACGCGGACGCTGCCGTCGAACGCGGACAGCCGCCGGCGCACACCGACCAGCCCGCTGCCGGAGCTGTCCAGGCAGGCGCCGCCGCGGCCGTCGTCGCCGACCTCGGCGCGCAACCGGGTGTCGTCGAGGCCGAGCGTGACCCAACCCCGTTCGGCGCCGCTGTGCCGCACGACGTTGGTGAGCAGTTCGGCCACGGCGAAGTACATCGCCGACTCGACGGGCGCGGGCAGCCGGTCGATGCCCTCGGCGGTGACCGTGACCTCGACCGGGCTCGCGAGCGCCGCGGCCTGGACGGCGCCGACCAGCCCGCGGCGCTCGCG
>CAXUNA010000308.1:0-5058 GCA_964252095.1 uncultured Jatrophihabitans sp.
ATCCGGGAGCGCGCGCCGTACATCGCGGAGTCGAGGGTGAGCCGGTAGCTGTGCGCCATCCGCGCGCGGTACACCTCGACCGTCTCACCGGGCGCCTGGTCCGGGTAGCACTTGTCGTCGACGATGTCCTGCAGCGAGTCGTAGTCGAGGTAGGCCTGGTGCATGGGGGCCGAGGTCTCGGAGTCGGCGATCGCGAGGGCGTGGATCGTGTCGGCGTGCTCGTTGAGCTTGCTGGCGAGGTCCATGAACGCGTTGCGCGCGGCGGTGGCGGCGGTCCCCTGCCACTCGATGTCGGCCGCGATGGTGCGCAGGCTCTTCGCCATCGTGTTGATGCGGACCGCAGCGTCCTTCACGGCCGTGACCCGCGTGTCGGCGAGGTCGGTGCTCTGGCCGATGCAGGACAGCTGGCTGAGCTGCTGTTCGTCCTCCGACGTCATCTCAGGCCTCCGGGCTGGTGTCGGTGGGGGCGGCCGGGGCCGTCGACGGGTTGTCCGGGTCGCTGTTGAGGTTCTTGCGCTGCCCGTAGGCCGCCCGCCCCATCTCGTCGCCGGCGCTGATGTCGTCGAGCTTGGCCAACCGCGCGTTCATCGCGTTCACCACCGAGTCGTCCTGGTTGAGGTACGCGGCGTAGGTCGCCTCGAGCTCGGCGTGGTAGCGGACGATGTCCTTCTTCATGCCCTGCAGCACCTGGTCGTAGGCCTGCACCGCCGACACGTAGGTCGTCCCGAACGCGAGGCAGGCGTCCTCGGAGCTCCACAGCGACTGGTCGAGCTTGCCGAGGTACGACGTCCAGTCGTGGCTCAGCGAGGTGATCTCGGCGACGACCTGGCTGTCCATGGCGCTGGCGGCCTGCTTCAGGCTCGCGAGCTCGACACTGATCTTCGCGTTGTCACCCATGCAGACCTCCCGGAGACCCGGGGACCGGGTCGGTTCGATGGCTGTGCGGGAACATTGTTACCCGCCGCAGATCGAACCCACACACTCTCGAACGCGCGAGTACCTGACTGGTCAGGTATCAGGTCGTCGGCGTGGTCCAGGCCATCTGCACGACCTGCAACCCGTGGGCGCGGCTGACGAACTGCCCGCGCCCCGGCACCGCGAGCGTGGGCTTGACGTTGCCGATGAGCTGTCCCTCGTCCGGGCTGCCGGACAGCAGGATGCCGGGCGCCGCGAGGTCGCGCAGCGCCTGGATGACCGGGTCGAACAGGGCGCGGGACGCACCGCCGGAACGCCGGGTCAGCACGAGGTGCAGGCCGACGTCGCCCGCCTGCGCGAGCAGCGGTTGCAACGCGGTCAGCGGATTCCCGATCGAGGTCGCGACCAGGTCGTAGTCGTCGACCAGCACGTACACCTCGGCGCCCGACCACCAGGAGCGGTTCCGCAACTGCTCGGCCGTGACGTCCGGTCCGGGCAGCCGGCCGCGCAGGTACTGCGCGAGACCGCCGATCTCCTCGGCCGCCTGGTCGTGGGTCGTGAGGTATCCGGCGAGGTACTCCTCGGGGATCTCCCCCAGCAACGCGCGGCGGTAGTCGATCGCGAAGATCTGCGCCTGCTTCGCGGTGTTGAGCCGCATGACCTCCTGCGCCACACCCCGCAGCAGCGCCGACTTGCCCGACCCGCTGTCGCCGAACAGGTACAGGTGCGGGTCGACCGACATGTCCTGCCCGATCGGCCCGAGGCTCGCCTCGTCGATGCCGAGCAGGACCCGCCGGGCGTCGCCGCCCGCCTGCTGGCGGACGGTGTCGAGCGAGATCTCGTCCGGCAGCAACCGGAGCTTGGGCGGGTTCGGTCCCTTCCACGCGCTGCTCACGCGGGAGATGAGGTCGTCGACGCCGCTGCCCAACGTCGCGGCGTCGCGGTCGCCGTCGACCCGCGGCAGGCCGGCGAGGAAGTGGTGGCGGGTCGCGACGATGCCGCGACCGGGGCGTTCCTTCGGCACGTTCGCCGCGACCTTGCGGTCGATCTCGGAGTCGGTGTGGTCGCCGAGCCGCAGCTCGACCCGGGTGCCGAGGGCGTCCTTGATCTGGGTGCGGAAGTCCATCCACCGCGCGGCGGCGACGATGAAGTGCAGACCGAACGTCAGGCCGCGGCCGGCGAGGTCCTGCAGGCGCGACTCGAGGGTGTCGAACTCCGCGCGGATGGTGCTCCACCCGTCCACGACGAGGAACAGGTCGCCGTAGCCGTCGTCGAGCACGCTGCCGTCGGCCAGCAGCTCGAAGCGGCGACGGCGGTAGGTCTCGATCGAGTCGATGCCGTTGCGGCGGAAGAACGTCTCGCGGTTGTTGACGATCCCCTCGATCTCGGCGACCACGCGCCGGACGATGTCGGGCTCGCTGCGGCTCGCGACCCCCGCGACGTGCGCGAGTTTCGCCATCGGGCTGAAGGTGCCACCCCCGAAGTCGAGCACGAAGAACTGCGCCTCGAGCGGCGTCCGCGTCAAGGCGATCGCGCTCACCACGGTGCGCGCGAGCGTCGACTTGCCGGTGCGCGGCGCACCGACGATGGCCATGTGCCCCGCCGCTCCGCCGAGGTTGACCCACATCAGGTCACGGCGCTGCTCGAGCGGCCGGTCGACGATCCCGAGCGGGAAACTGATCCCGTCGGCGCCGCGCCACCGCGGCGACACCAGACCGAGGCGGGGATCCTCGACGAGGTCGGGCATCAGCTGGTCGAGGGTGTCCGGGACGTCCAGCGGCGGCAGCCACACCTGGTGGGCGGCCGGGCCCTTCCCGCGCATCGCGGCGACCGCGATGTCGAACTGGGCGCGCTTCTCCTCCGGCTCGCCGTCGTCGGCCGGGACGACGTCGGCGGGGTCGGGCTCGGCCATCCGGCGGGTGAGCACGGGAGCGGCGCGGAACGGCACGATGCCGCCACCGCTACCCAAGCCGCCCCCGAGCGACGAGCCCGAGCGGCGGCGTCGGGACGGCGGGCCGGACACGTAGGACGCCTTGAACTGCTCGAGCGTGGTCTGGTCGGGCTTGAGGTACCCGAGGCCCGGGACCGGCGGGAGTTCGTAGGCGTCGGGGACGCCCAGCACCGTCCGCGACTCCGCGGCCGAGAAGGTGCGCAGCCCGATGCGGTAGCTCAGGTGCGAGTCCAGACCGCGGAGCTTGCCCTCCTCGAGCCGCTGCGACGCGAGCAGCAGGTGCATCGAGAGCGAGCGGCCGAGCCGGCCGATGGCTACGAACAGGTCGACGAACTCCGGTTTCGCCGCGAGGAGTTCGGAGAACTCGTCGGCGACGATGAGCAGCGCGGGCAGCGGCGCGAGATCGGTGCGGCCGTCCGTGCGTGCCTTCTCGTAGTCGGTGACGTTGGCGAAGTTGCCCGACGCCCGCAGCAGTTCCTGGCGTCGGACCATCTCACCGTGCAGGGCGTCCTGCATGCGGTCGACCAGGGTGAGTTCGTCGGCGAGGTTGGTGATGACCGCCGAGACGTGCGGCATGTCGGCCATGCCGGCGAACGTCGCGCCACCCTTGAAGTCGACGAGGACGAAGTTCAGCTGCTCGGAGGAGTGCGTGGCCGCGAGGGCCAGCACGAGGGTGCGCAGCACCTCCGACTTGCCCGACCCGGTGGCACCGATGATCAGCCCGTGCGGGCCCATGCCCTGCTGCGCCGATTCCTTGATGTCGAGAGACACGACCTGGCCCTGCGCCCCGAGACCGATCGGCACCCGCAGCCGGTCGCGGTTGAGGCGCGGCCGCCACGACTGGGCGGGGTCGTAGTCGCGGACGTCGCCGAGCCCCAGCAGTTCGAACAGGTCGTTGGACTCCGCGAGCGGGTCCGAACGGCTCGCGCTCGAGCCGCCCACCGACAACGGCGAGAGCCGCCGGGCGGTCGCCTCGGTCTGGGCGAGCGAGATCTGGTCGGCGGCGCCGGGGATCCGGGGCTGACCGGGGCGCAGCACCTCCAGCGCCGGCCGACCCGCCGAGGGGCCGGTCCGCAGCGCGTCACCGAGGGCGAGCCGCATCCGGCCGGGACCTTCGAGCTCGCCCCACCGCTCAGGCAGCTCGAGCACCGTCACGCCGAGCACGCCGTCCTCGGTGACGACCGCGTTGCCGGGCGGCACCTCCCCGCCGTCGACGACGACGAGGACGTGCGGGCCGGTGTAGGACCCGCGCGGACCGAACCGCGGCCGGTCCTTGAGGTCCACCGGGAGCAGCGGCTCGAGGTCGTTGAGCGAGGGCGCGATCATCCGGGCCGCGCCGACGCCGTCGTTCTCGCGCTCGCTCTGGGTGTGAGGGAGCCACTTGGCCCACTCCCACGCCGGCAACGCCGACGGCGCCGCGACGACGGCGACCAGCAACTGGTCGGGACCGTGCATGGTCGCGGCCGCGAGCACCATCGCGCGGGCGAGGGACCGGACCGGCTCCTCCTGGTCACCGGTGATCTCGACCCGCGCGTGCTCGCGCAGGTCGACGCTCACCGGGAGGTCGGGCTGCATCCGGTGGGTCGAGAGCAGCCGGTGCAGCGCCGACGCCGCCACCGGGTCGAGCTGGATCATCGGCGGCGTCTCGGGCGGTTCGAGCGTGATGCACAACGGTTGCGCCGCCCGCCCGACCCGGACCTCGAGGTGGTCGGCGTCGTCGGGCGCCCGCTCCCAGACGCGGGTGCGCTCCTCGGCGAGCGCGGCGAGGCTGGCGGGGTCCGGGTGCACCCACGTGAGGTTGCGCCGCTGTCGGTCGGCCGCCGTGCGGATGGTGTCGCGGACCTCGGCGAGGTAGGCGAGGTACTCGCGACGTGACTCGAGCACCTCGGCCTTGTGCTGCTGGCTCTGCCGCCAGCCGTTGACGCCGACGAAGCCCAGCGACGCGATGAGGAACATGCCGGCCGCGAGATAGCCCTTGGGCCCGGGCGAGCTGGCCGCGACGAACACGATCGACCCGATGCTGCCCAACGCGGGCAGCAGGTTCATCAGCAGGCCGCTCGAGCCCTCCGACGGCTTGATCTCCGGTGGCGGCTGCATGACGATGCGGCCGGTCGGCACCTCCGGCGGGCTGAGCCTCGGACCACGTCGCAGCGTCACCGCCATGCGTTCGAGCCTTCCCTTCGTCCGCGCCC
>CAXUNA010000308.1:5068-5298 GCA_964252095.1 uncultured Jatrophihabitans sp.
GGATCACCGGCGCGTGGAGGTCATCATGGTGGGTTCCCGGCGGGTCGGCGACGCGAATCGGACCGGGCCGCCCGTCCGCGAACCTCGCGGCGGGCGCGACCCGGTCCGGTCCACGCGCACGTGCTGTCGTCGCGCCGGTCGGTCAGTCGTCCTCGACCACGCCGTCGTACCAGTTCTCCTCGTCCTCCTCGGTGAGGAAGGTGCGGTCCCGGTCGCGGTCGCCGCCGCTG
>CAXUNA010000309.1:0-5284 GCA_964252095.1 uncultured Jatrophihabitans sp.
TCAACGAGGGCTTCTCCGGCGGCGAGAAGAAGCGCCACGAGATCCTGCAGCTGGAGCTGCTCCGCCCGCAGATCGCGATCCTCGACGAGACCGACTCCGGCCTCGACGTCGACGCCCTGCGTGTGGTGTCCGAGGGTGTGAACCGCGTCCGTGAGCAGGGGGTGGGCACGCTGCTCATCACCCACTACACGCGGATCCTCAACTACATCAAGCCCGACTTCGTGCACGTGTTCCACTCCGGCCGGATCGTCGAGTCCGGCACCGCCGAACTCGCCGACGAGCTCGAGGCGAACGGCTACGCGCGCTTCGGCTCGCACGAGCCGGCGGCGGTCTGACCCATGACCGCGTTGCGAACCGGCGATGTCAGGAGCGGAGCAGGCATCGATGTCGAGGTCGTCCGCAAGGACTTCCCGATCCTGACGCGTGAGGTCAACGGGCACCCGTTGGTCTACCTCGACAGCGCCAACTCGTCGCAGAAGCCGTCACAGGTCATCGACGCGATCAGCGAGTTCTACGCGAACCACTACGCGAACGTCGCCCGTGCCGTGCACACGCTCGGCTCGGAGTCGACGCACGCGTTCGAGGGCGGCCGCGACAAGGTCGCGGCCTTCCTCGACGCGCCGCGGCGCGACGAGGTCGTCTTCACCAAGAACATCTCCGAGGCCCTGAACCTGCTGGCCTACTCGTTCTCGAACGCGAACACGACCCCCGGCGCCGAGCGGTTCCGCATCGGCCCGGGCGACGAGATCGTGGCGACCGAGATGGAGCACCACAGCAACATCGTCCCGTGGCAGCTGCTCGCGCAGCGCACGGGCGCGACGTTCCGCTGGATCCGGCTCGACGACGACGGTCGCCTGCGCGAGGACGACATCGAGTCGGTCATCAACGCGAAGACCAAGATCGTGACCTTCGCCCACGTCTCCAACGCGCTCGGCACCATCAACCCGGTGCACCGGTTGGTCGAGAAGGCCGCCTCCGTCGGGGCGTTCTCGATCGTCGACGCCGCACAGTCGGCGCCGCACCTGCCGCTGTCGGTCCGCGATCTCGGAGCCGACTTCGTCGCCTTCACCGGCCACAAGGTCTACGGCCCGAGCGGGATCGGCGTCCTGTGGGGCAGGTACGACCTGCTCGCCGAGCTGCCGCCGTTCATGGGCGGTGGCGAGATGATCGAGACCGTCGCGATGGAGGCCACCACCTTCGCCGCGCCGCCGCACCGGTTCGAGGCGGGCACCCCGATGATCGCCGACGCCGTCGGCCTCGGCGTGGCCGTCGACTACCTCACCGGTCTGGGCATGGACGCCGTCCGCGCCCACGAGCGGGAGCTGGTCGGCTACGCGCTGCAGGAGCTCGAGGGCGTGCCGGGCGTCCGGCTGCTCGGCCCGCGCGAGGTCGACGACCACGGCGCGACGATCTCGTTCACGCTGGCGGGCATCCACCCGCACGACGTCGCGCAGTTGCTGGACGAGCAGGGCATCGCGGTCCGCGCCGGCCACCACTGCGCGCGGCCGGTGTGTGTGCGCTACGGCGTCCCGGCCACCACCCGGGCGTCGTTCGGCGTGTACTCCACGCTCGGCGAGGTCGACGCGCTGGTCGCGGGACTGTCCGACGTGCAGAGGATGTTCGGCTGACATGACAGCGAGCGACTCGATGTACCAGGAGATCATCCTGGACCACTACAAGCACCCGCAGCACCGTGAACTGCCCGCCGACTTCGACGCCGAGGTGCACCACGTCAACCCGACGTGCGGTGACGAGGTGACCCTGCGCGTCGCGGTGCGCGACGGTGCGATCGCCGATCTCGGCTGGACCGGCGAGGGCTGTTCGATCTCGCAGGCGAGCACGAGCGTCATGAGCGGCCTGGTGGTCGGCAAGCCGGTCGACGACGCGCTGGCGCTCGGTGAGGTCTTCCTGACGCTCATGCAGAGCAAGGGCGACGCGCAGCTGAGCGACGAGCAGGAAGAGGCGCTCGACGACGCCGTGGCCTTCGAGGGGGTCGCGAAGTACCCGGCACGCGTCAAGTGCGCGTTGCTGGGCTGGATGGCGATGCGCGGCGCAGTGGCCGACGCAGTGGGGGAGAAGGCGTGATGTTCGGACGCAAGGAGGACGGTGGCACCGTGACAGCAGCACCAGCAGTCAGCCCCTCGAAGGACGACATCGAGGAGGCCATGCGTGACGTCGTCGACCCCGAGCTCGGGATCAACGTCGTCGACCTCGGCCTGGTGTACGACATCAACGCCGACAGCGACGAGACCGGCACCACGATCACCCTCGACATGACGCTGACCTCGGCGGCGTGTCCGCTGACCGACGTCATCGAGGACCAGGCCCGCGACGCCCTGTGCGCCGGCCCGCGCCCGCTCGCCAACCAGATCGCCATCAACTGGGTCTGGCTCCCGCCGTGGGGCCCGGACAAGATCACCGACGACGGCCGCGAGCAGCTGCGGAGCCTCGGCTTCAACGTCTGACCCCGCAGCACGCAACATCTCGTTCCCCAGCGCGACCTCTGCAGTGAGGTGGGCCGACCCGGCCGCACCCACCACGTACGCAGGAGGCTCGACATGGGTTCACGGATGACACGCGCGGCGGTACCGGCGGTGCTGCTCGGACTGACGGCGGGGGCGGTCGCCCTGGCGCCGGCGGCCCAGGCCGCGGTGAGCTCGGTGGTGAACGTCGACTTCGGGTGCAGCCCGGTGACCCTGGGCCGTGGCGCGACGGTGAGCGCTGCGGCGCCGGCGTCGGTCATCCACCTGTCCGGTCCGGTCACCGGGCTCGTCCCGCACGCGGCGTACACCTACCTGGTCCCGGGCAGCACGAACCCGATCGGGGAACTGTCCTTCACCCCCGACGCCCACGGCGCCGTGTACTTCACCGGCCAGGCGGTCGCGCTCTCGCGGCCGGTGACCTCGTTCGCCGGTCTCCCGTACGAGATCCGCGATGCCGCCGGCACCAAGGTGTCCGGTGGCACCTCGCGGGTCGCCATCCGCCCAGGCGACGGCTGCCTGGTGCTCACCCGACTCGACGCGGGGGCCTACCGGCTGGTCCTGCAGGACACCGACGGCAACCTGGTCGAGCGCGACGCGAAGGGCCGGGCCGTGTGGGCCACCGGGACGTACGGTCACCCGGGCGCCACGGCCGCGCTGCAGACCGACGGCAACTTCGTCATCCGCGACCGGACCGGTCGCGCGATCTGGACGACCGGCACCAACCCGGCGTTCGAGACGACGATGACGTTGCAGAGCGACTCCAACTTCGTCCTGCGGTCCTCGACCGGGCAGCCGCTCTGGGTCACCGGCATCCACCGCTGACGGGCGTCAGGGTGCGGCCTGGCCGGTCGAGGCGGAGGTGCCGCCGTCGACGGCCAGGACCGCGCCCGTGACGTACCGGGCGGCGTCGCTCGCGAGGAACAGCACCGCCGGCGCGACGTCGTCGGGCTGACCGACCCGTCCGAGCGCGATGCGGTCGACCGCCTTGTCGATCACCGGGCCGCCGGCGGCGATGAGATCGTGGGTGATGGGGGTGTCGGTCATCGCCGGCGCCACGGCGTTCAGGCGCACGCCACGGCCGCCCCAGTCGAGCGCGAGTGAGCGGACGAAGTTCGTCACCGCGGCCTTGGTCGCGTTGTAGCCGGCCTGGCCCCAGTCGCCCGCGAGGCCGGACACGCTCGAGACCGCGACCAGGTTGCCGCCGGACTCCGCGAGCCGGGGCAGCACGGCCTTGGCCAGGTGGAAGAAGCCGTCGACGTTGGTGGCGCGCAGGGCGGCCCAGTCGTCGTCGGCGAGCGCGGTGATCTCACCCGCCTCGTAGCCCGCGGCGTTGCTGACCACGACGTCGAGACGGCCGTGGGTCCCGACGATCCCGGCGATCAGCTCACGCACGGACGCCCCGTCGGACACGTCGGCGGTGCGCGGTTCGACCGTCCCGCTGACGCTCGCCGCGGCCTGCTCGAGCACCTCGCGACGCCGCCCGGTGACGACGACCGTCGCTCCCGCGGCGGCGAACGCCCGGACGATGCCGAGCCCGATGCCGCTGCCGCCGCCGGTGACGAGCACGACGGAGCCGGTGAAGTCGAAGGCCACGCTCTTCTCGGTCATGCCCTCCGTTCTGCCCGGCGCGACCCCAGCCCCACCCTCCGTCCTGACCTCGCGCACCTCGGCGCGGGGGCGGAGGAGTGCGGGATCACGAGGGCTGTGCGTCGGGGTCAGACCAGTGTCTCGGCCCAGTCGTCGACGGTGGTCACGACCGCCTGCTTGGGGAACAGCTTCTCGATCAGCACGCGGTGCACCTCGGGGTCGGTGTCGGCGCAGGCGTCGGCGAGGACGGTGAGCCGGAAGTCGAGGTCGGCCGCCTGGCGCAGCGTGGACAGCACGACGCCGCTGGTCGAGATGCCCGCGAGGACGAGGGTGCCGGCGCCGAGGCCGCGCAACAGGACCTCGAGATCGCTGCCGGTGAACGCGCTGACCCGGCGCTTCACGACGACCGGCTCGTCCGCGCGCGGGGTGAGGGCCTCGTGCACCTGGGTGGCGGCGTGGGCCTCGGTCATGACGTCACCCGCCGCCGCGGCCCCGCCGAAGGCCTGGTTCGACGCCGCCACCTCGGGGTACCCGGGGCGGAACGCGACACGGACGAACACGACCGGGACGTCGTGCGCGCGGGCCGCCGCGACGGCGCGGGTGGCGGCCTCGACGACGTCGGGGGAGCCGAGGCGGCCGACGATCCCGGCCTGGAAGTCCATGACGAGCAGGGCGGAGCGGGACATCGAGTTTCTCCGATCGACAGGCGTGACTGTGCAGATTCAACTGAGCAGTCTAGACTGACGAAGTGTGACACGGGAATCGACCTCGGCGGAACGCACCGCGAACGACGTCCGCGTGACCTTCGGCCGCGTCCGGAGGCGGATGCAGGAGATCGGCGACGGTGATCTCTCGCCGTCGCAGGCCTCCGCCCTCGCGCGCATCGGCAAGCTCGACGTCGCCACGGCATCGGCCCTGGCCACCGCGGAGGGCATCCGGCCGCAGTCGATGGCGGCGATCCTCGCCACGCTCGAGGAGGGCGGCCTGATCTCCCGCGGGCCGGACCCCACGGACGGCCGCCGGCAGCTGGTCACGCTCACCGCCGCGGGCCGGGCCCGTGAGAAGGGTGCGCGCTCCTCGCGACAGGAGTGGTTGCTGCGCGCGATGCGCGAGCGACTCACCGACGACGAACGGGCCACGATCGTCGCCGCGATGGCGCTCCTCGACCGGGTGACCGGCCCGGGACGACTCCCGGCCCGAGCGCCGCCCCCGCC
>CAXUNA010000310.1:0-5281 GCA_964252095.1 uncultured Jatrophihabitans sp.
CGCGGGCGGCGTCGACGCACGGGCCACCGCCCGCGTCGTACTGCGCGCGGTCGAGGGCCGTCGCCTCCGGACCCGTCGCGCCCACGCTCTGGAACCCGTGGTCCCGCACCCGGGTGATGCTGGCGCACGCGACACCCGGGACGACGTCGGTCGCGGCCCGGGCGATCACGGCGAGCGCGTCGTCCGTGGCGACCTGCTCGGCGACGCGTTTTCCCAGCTCGGCGAACCACGGGACCAGCTCATGGGGCGTGGTCACGACGGTGACACCGGCACGCGGTGGGCGGGGTCGGGAGAAGGCATGACGGCGAGCTTTCGGGGCGGGACACTCGGAACTGTCCGCGGGAGCCACTGCTCGACGACGGGATGACCGTCGACCCGGACCCGGTTGGGTGCTCAACCCGCACGACGGTAGCGCGGAAACCCGCCTCGGACGAATCTCGGCAGGACACGTTCGCGTCACAGATGGTCCTGTGGCGAAGACATCTGGCGGGTCGCTGCCTTTCGACCGGTGGGAGTCTCGGGTAGGTTCTTCGACGGTTGAGCCAGCAGCCGGCCCAGAACGCTGCGGCTGTGGTGCAGCGAGAACAACCCGTTCGCCACTGGGCAACCCGGGACCTTCACCTGCCAGAGGTCTCCATGAACTCGCTTCCCGTGACCGCGGCGCCGGACCCAGACGCCGTCCGATCCCCCGCCCGTCGCCGTACCGTCGAGGCGTCGATGCCCCGCGCGCCTCATGTCTGAGTCGGTTCGCGAGCGGACGGCCGACAGCGCAGCGAGCCCGCTCGACCCCGGTGACACCGAGCGCGAAGACCTGGCCGACGCCTTGAGCGGGCTGGCACGCGTGGCGATCGGCGCCCAACCCCTCGAAGCCTCGCTGGCGGGCATCGCCCGGCTCGCCGTCCTCGCGATCCCCGGCGCGGACGGGGTCGGGGTCGCGATGCTCGAGTCCGGACGGACGGAGACGGTGTCGGTCAGCGAGCCGTTCGTACGGGTCATCGACGACATCCAGTACGGCATCGGCGAAGGGCCGTGCATCACCGCCGCGTCCGACGGCCGGACCATCACCTCCGGCGGTCTCGGCGACGACGCGACGTGGCCCCGCTTCGCGCCGAAGGCGAGGCGGGCGGGAGTCCACAGCGTCGTGTCCCTGCCGCTGATCTTCGACGGTGAGGTGGTGGGCGCCCTGAACGTCTACGCCCACCAGCGCGATGCGTTCACCGCTCACGCCGCACGCATCGGCGAGACGTTCGCGGTGGCCGCGGCCGTCGCCGTCCACACCGCCCGGGTGCTCATGCAGGCCAACCGGCTCGCGTCGCAGCTGCAGGCCGCCCTGACCACCCGGGCCGTCATCGACCAGGCCATCGGGATCGTCTGCGCCCGTCAGGGTTGCACGGCCGCCGAAGCGTTCGACCGGCTGCGGGTGCTCAGCCAGAGCGGGAACACCAAGCTCGCGGTCATCGCGCAGACCATCGTCGACGACGCCGTCCGGCGGGCCCGCGCGCGTCGCAGCCACGGGTGACGCCGGACCTCAGCGGTCGCGCACCTCGGGCCCGATGAGCCGGCTCGCGATGATCTGCTTCTGGATCTGCGCCGTGCCGTCGCCGATCTGGTAGCCGAAGACGTCCCGGAACCGCTGCTGGAACGGCATCTCGTCCGACCACCCGTAGTGCCCGTGGGTGAGCAGGCAGGCCTCGATGGCGTTCTTGGCCACCACCGGCGCCCACCACTTGCACATCGCGGCCTCGGCGGTGTGCGGCAGCCCCTCCTGGCGCAGCCACAGGGTGCGGTAGCAGAGCTGGCGCGCCGCCTCCACGTACGTGGCGTGCTCTGCCAGCGGGAGGGACACCCCCTGGTAGGCCGCGATGGGCTTGCCGAAGGAGCGGCGTTCCCTCACGTACCGGTAGGTCTCCTCGAGACTCGCCCGGGCGGCCCCCAGGCACTGCAGGCCGATCGCCGCCCGGCTGTAGTCGAAGTGGCTCATGACCATCGAGAAGCCGCGACCCTCGTCGCCCACGAGGTTGTCGCTCGGGACGAACACGTCGTCGAGGTGCAGGGTTCCGCGCCCGATCGGGAGTTGTCCCATGTCGTGGAACAACCCGATCGACACGCCCGGCCGGTCCATCTCGACGAGGAACGCACTGACGCCGGACGAACGGTTCGTGCCCGGGGTTCGTGCGTAGAGCAACGTCGCCCCGGCCGGTTCGAGGTGGCTGACGGAGTTCTTCTCACCCCGCAGCACCCACCCGCCGTCGACCGGGGTGGCCGTGGTGCGCATGGACGCCGCGTCGGAGCCCGCCTCGGGTTCGGTGAGGCCGAAGGCCACGACCTCGGTGCCCGCGACGACCCCGGGAAGCCATCGCCGCTTCACCGCGTCGCTCGCCCCCTTGGCCAGCTGGGCGCCCGTCAGGCCGACCATGATCGGAGCGGCCGCGAGGTTGACGTCGGCGGCGCCCAGTTCCTCGCAGGCGATGCCGAGCAGCACGGGGTCCTCGTCGTCGGTGCCGCCGAACTCGGCGGGCAGGCCGATCCCGAGCACCCCGAGCGAACCCATCTCCTCGTGCAGGTCCATGGGGTAGTGCTCCTTGGCCGAACGCTCCCGGTACCCCGGTGCGAGACGGTCACGGGCGAAGCGGGCGACGCTGGTGCGGAACTGGTCCTGCTCGTCGGTGAAACCGAAGGAAAGGCCGGTGGTCATGGGTCATCTGCTCCTGAGGAGGTGGTGTCGGACCTCGGCGACGGCGTCGACCGCGTCGCGCTCCGAGGCGGCGAACGGGATGAAGTTCAGCGTGGTCACGCCGGTCTCGAGGTACGGCGCGACGTACTCGGCGACCTGGGCGGGGGTGCCGAGCGGGATGTGCCGTTCGAAGGCGTCGAACGGCAGGCGGTAGAGGCCCTCCATCACCGGTGCGACGCGGTTCCGCGCCTCGGCGCGGTCCGCTCCGAAGCCGCACCAGAACGTCATGCCGTGCTGCCACACGACGTCGGTGCGTCCCGCCTGGGCCGCGTGCTGCTCCACGGCGGCGATCGCCTCGAGGCACCGGCGCGCCGAGTTCCAGATTCCCAGCCAGCCGTCCCCGAACCGGCCGGCGCGACGCAACGCGGCGTCGGAACGCCCGCCCACGACGATCGGCACCGGCACGTCCGGCGCCGGCCGCAGCCGGGCGTTCGCAACGGTGAAGAACTCCCCGGCGTGGTCGACGGTTTCGCCCGCGATCAGGCGGCGGAACAGTTCCAGCGCCTCGTCCATCCGACGGCCACGGGTCCGGGGGTCGACGCCGCACACCTCGACCTCGTGCCGGTCGTCGCCGCCGATGCCGACCCCGAGCGTGAGCCGGCCCGGTGCGAGCTGGTCGACCGTGAGCAACTGGCGCGCGACCACCACCGGGTGCCGCAGCACCAGCAGGAACAGCGAGAGGTAGACGTCGAGGGTGTCGTTCGCCGTGACGACCGAGGCGGTGTCGGTGAGACCGTCGTTGCCGACGCCGTCGTGGAACATGACGTGGTCACCGAGCATGACGTGGTCGAGCCCGGCCTCGGCGATGTGCTCCAGCACGTCCCTCCGGTGGATCAGCAGGCTCCGACCGGTGCGCGGCGCGCGGCCGGCCCAGAGGTCGGGCATGAGGTTGACCCCCATGCGAAGACCACTCACGTCGTCCTCAGACCGGCGCCGGGCGATCGGGATCACGCCGCTCGAGGAACTCGCGCTGCCGCTCGCGGATCTCGGGATCGCCCATCACCGAGTAGCTGTACAGCGCCTCGATCCGCAGCTGATCGTCCAGTGGCCGACCGGCCACCTCGAGGATGGTGTCCTTGGCCGACTCGACCGCGGCGCGCGGGTTGCGCAGGATCTTCGCGGCCATGTCCTCGACGGTGGCCACGAGGTCCTCCGGGGCGACCACCCGGTTGACCAGGTGCACCTCCTCGGCACGCTGGGCGTCGATCGGCTCGCCGAGCAGCTCGAGTTCCATCGCGACGCCCACGCCGCAGGTGTTGACGAGGCGGACGATGCCACCGTCGCCGAAGTGCATCCCCCGCCGCATGTGGAAGAACCCGAACTGCGTGTCGGTGGTGGCCACCCGGATGTCGCACGCCAGCGCGAGTTCGATGCCGCCGCCGATCACCCACCCGTGCAGGGCGGCGATCACCGGCTTCTTGATCCGGTGGAGCCCTCGGGTGATCCCTCCGGCGAACCCGTGGTCGAGCACCTTGCGGCCGAGGTCGGGCCCGGCGTCGAGCCAGTCGTTCACATGCGTCGACAGATCGGCGCCGGCACAGAAGACGTCACCGTTGCCGGACAGCACCGCGAGGCGGACCTCGTCGTCGTCGCGGAACCGGACCCAGGCATCGTGCAGGAGCTCGTCGACCTCGGCGTCGATCGCGTTGCGCTTCTCGGGCCGGTTGAGCGTGATCCACGCGATCTCACCGCGCTTCTCGTACAGCACCTTGCTCATGTCGTCCTCCTCGGCGAGGCCTGCGCGGTGGCGTTGCTACACGGTGACATCGCGTGATGACCGACCGTAGCATTTGGTCAGACCTTTGCGATAGCCTGCCGGACATGCCGGTCGCGGGTGGTGCTCCCCCGGTCACCGCGTTGCCCCCGACGCCGGTCGACCGCCCGCTGACCGCGCGATCGGTCCTGCTCAGCACGCTGTTGGGGTACCACCCGCCCGAACTCCCGGTGCGCACCCTGGTGCGGGTGGGCGGCCTGTTCGGCATCGCCGAGAGCACCGTGCGGGTCGCGCTGGTCCGGATGGTCGCCGACGGCGATGTCACCACCGACGCCGGTGTCTACCGGTTGGCGGGTCGGTTGGTCGACCGGCAGCGACGGCAGAGCGAGAACTGTTCACCACCCGTGCGCCACGCCCGCGGCACGTGGCGGATGGCCGTGGTCACCGCGGCCGCGCGGCCGCTCGCGGACCGGATCGCGTTGCGACGCGCGATGGACACCTGCCGGATGGCCGAGCTGCGCGAGGGGGTCTGGCTCCGCCCGGCGAACCTCCGGGGTGGGCTCCCCGCCGCGGTCGGGGCCCAGTGCACGACCTTCACGACCCGGCCCGAGTATCCCGCCACGTTGGCCGCCACGCTGTGGGATCTCGACGGCTGGGCCGCCACCGCGCACGACCTGCTCGCCGCCCTCGGCCGGTCACCTGATCTGCGCGAGGACTTCCTGCTCTCGACGCGGGTGTTGCGGCACCTGCAGATCGACCCGGTGCTGCCGGACGACCTGCTGCCCCCCGACTGGCCGGGGGCCGAGCTGCGCCGGAGCTACGCCGGCTTCGAG
>CAXUNA010000311.1:0-5262 GCA_964252095.1 uncultured Jatrophihabitans sp.
GCCTCGGGGTCGACGCGGAGGTCCGCGGTGCCGTGGCCCTGGCGCTGGGCCGGGTCGACCGGCGACGCGCGCTGCTGCGGTCCTGATGTCCCGCCGGTCAGCGCGACATCGTCGCCCCTGACACCAGTTTGGCCGGCGCGCACGATGTCGAGGCGCACGATCCGGCCGTCCCGCACCGCGAACGACATCACCGAGGTCAGCCGACCGTCCTCCGTCACCGTCACGCCGGGCAGACCGTTGACGGTGGTCGCCCGCACCTCGGCCTCCGCGCCGTACCTCGCGGCGACACCCAGGACGAACCGCGCGACCTTGGCCGCGCCCAGCACCGGGCGCAGCGCGGCACTGACCTGTCCCCCGCCGTCACTGACGAGCACGACGTCGGGGTCCAGCACCGCCACCAGTTCCCCGACGTCACCTCCGCCCGCCGCCGCGAGGAACCGTTGCACGATGCGCTGATGATCCGCCGGGTCGACGTCGAGGCGCGGCGCGTGGTCGGCGAGGTGCCGGCGCGCCCGTGACGCCAGCTGCCGCACCGCCTCGGGCGTCCGGCCGACCACGCGGGCCACCTCCGGGAACGGCAACCCGAACAACTCGTGGAGCACCCAGGACGTGCGTTCGGCGGGGCTCAACGCCTCGAGGACGACCAGCAGCGCGTAGCTCACGGTGTCGTCGAGCGTCACCCGGTCGGCCGGGTCGAGGGTGGCCCGCTCGTCGAGGACCGGCTCGGGCAACCACGGCCCGACGTAGGTCTCGCGGCGGCGGCGGGCCGACCGGTACACGTCCAGCGCGGTGCGCGCGGTGGCGACCATACCCCACGCCTCGACGTCCTGCACGCGATCGTTGTCATCAGCAACGGTCAGCTTCAACCACACGTCGGAGACGACATCCTCGGCCTCGGAATGGCTGCCGAGGATCGCGTACGCCACCCGCACCAACCGGGGACGCACCGTGACGAACTCCCCGGCGAGCTCGTCGGTCCGGGTCACCGCGCGATCATCCACGGGCCGCGGCGAGTTCGGCGAGCCAGGCCTCGAAGGTCTGTCTCCCGCGGGGACCCTCACCGGTCGGCAGCAGCCCACCGTGCGCGGCCGCGCTCCCCAGCCGTCCGGGAAGCCGGAGCGGGGCGACGAGCGCCCGTCGGCCGGTGGCGCGCGCGACCCGTCGTACCACGTGCGGCATGGTGTCGACCCCGGGACCCGCCAGCTCCGGCGCCATCCCCGCCGGAGGCGCGGTCACCAGTGCCACCAGATGCTCCGCGACCTCGCGGGCCGCGACGGTCGACGACCGCATGGTCGGCACCGGCAGCACCGGACCGCGCAGCTGACCCAGCAGCTGCAGGGGGAACTCGTGGAACTGGGTCGCGCGCAGGATCGTCCACGGCAGCGGCCCGGCGATGACCAGTTCCTCCTGCCGCACCTTGCCCGCGTAGTACGGGATCGGCACCCGCTCGATGCCGACGATCGACAACGTGACCAGGTGTTCCACCCCCGCACGCCGGCCCGCGTCGAGCAGGTTCCGGGTCGCGGCGTCGAAGTACGCGACCGACGCCGCCTTCGCCGCCGTGGCCACGTTCGCCACGTCGATCACGGCCTCGGTGCCGTCCAACGCCGCGTCCAAACCGGTGCCCGCGGCCAGATCCACGCCGTGGGAGCGGCTCAGCACCACGACGTCGTGTCCTGCGTTCCTCGCGGCCTCGACCACGTGCCGACCGACCACGCCTGTCCCGCCCGCCACCGCGAGCCTGATCCGTCCCGTCGTCTCGTCCACACCAGGAGGACGCGGTGGCCCGCCACGGTGTGACACCGCGGGGACCGCCCGTCAGGCGTCGCGGCCGGCCGCCCGTGGGATCGGCGCGGTCCACCGGTGGGCGTCCTCGGGCGCGAGCGGCTCCTGACGGTCGACGTCGGCGTAGGGCCCTCCCTCGTCCGCGTCGATCGGTACCGGCCCCGGCGGGTAGACGGTGTAGTGGTGGGCACCCACGGCGGCGAACGCGCCCGCGACGTCCACCGGTGCGGTGAGGAACGACCACCGGCGCCAGCGCTGGTACTCGTGGCGCTCCGTGTCAGGACCCGACCACCGGCCGCTCCCGGTCCGGATCCACAGCACGCCGTCGGCGCGCAGCAGGAACTGACCGGTGATGAACCCGCCCACGTCGCTGTCGAAGTCGTAGACGAAGTCCCACAGCGCGAGCACGCCCTGGCCCTCGCGGGGGTCGCGCACCCACCCGTCGTCCTCGGGTGTCTCGTCGGTGTCGGTCACGCCGCAGGCCCGAACTCGTGGCGCCCGCTGCCGAGCGGGTGCTCCACGCCGTCGACGACGAGCGTCAACGGACCGTTGCACTCGACATCGACGGCGTCACCGTCGCGGATCGCGGTGAGCGAGACGTCGCCGCACCGCAACCGCCGGATGCCGTGCCGCTCCGGGCCGGCCGTGCGCCAGTGGACGGTCCCGGCGGGCGCGTCGACCCGGAAACCCAGCACATGCTCGATCAGCATGGAGATCGGTGCGAGCGCGGACCACCCGCAGAAGTCGGGCCGGACGATCTCGACGTCGTCCTTGGCGGTCGCGGGCGACGGGAGCTCGGGCGCGTAGCACTCCCAGATCGTGGCGGGCTCGTACTCCGTGAACGTCCGCGCCATGAGGGTGAGCAGGGCCCGGGTGGCGGTGCGTGACACATCGGCGTGGCCGTGATCGGCCAGGGCCCGGGCGCTGACGTAGGCGGTGGGCACCCACACCCCGCCACGCCAGTAGTGACCCGTCGCGCGGAACGCCGGGTCGTCACGTGCGACCGATGCCCAGGGCACCGTTCCGCCGAAACAATCTGTTTCCGCGAGGGTCTGTGCCAACGCTGCCGCCTGCGCCTCGGTGCTGACCCCGGCGAGCAACGGCCAGAACGCCGCCGGCGTCCGCACGCCGGTGAACGCGTACGGCGGCGAACCGGCGCGGTCGCAGTAGATCCCGAGGTCGTCGTCCCAGAAGTCGTCGACCAGTGCCGCCAGCCGTGCGTGGTGGGCCTCGTACTCCGCCACGAGCGGGGCGTCGTCGACCAGCCGCGCGAGCGTGGCGATGCTCTTCGCGGCGAGGGCCTGTTGGGCGGCGGCGTCGAACCACAGGATGTCCCCGGCGGTGTCGAGCCCGGCCCGACCGGGCGCGCGCGGCGTGTTGTCCATCCCGCTGCAGATCCCGCTCCACCGGTAGCCCCGCCCGACCCGCTCGACGGTGGTGGCGATGCGACTGCAGTCGAGCACGGTCCCCGGCGCCACGCTGTCGAAGAAGGCGAAGTGCCGCTGCAGGTAGCCCGCGTCGAGCAGCCACCGCACGCGGTCGAGATCCCCGGTGTGCCGGACGTACTCCTCCTCGGACCATGCGAACAGCGGCGGGTTGTCCGGGTGCTGGATCAGGAGCGTCGTCGGGGCGTCGTCGTACATCGGCCGGTAGAAGTTCTCCAGCGACTCCACGCCCGGGAACAGGTCGGGGGCGTACTTGGCGAAGTGCACCATGAAGCAGGTGTCCCAGATCCAGATGGTGTCCGGGTCGAATCCCTCGTCGAGATAAGGGGATCTCGGCGCACCGTCCCGCTCGACGACGTGCTCCCACGCCAGCTGCCACGCCACGCGGTAGAGCTCGAGCAGCTCGGGCGACCCGGGAAGGACCGGCTCGGGGACCGCGGCGAGGTCGAGAGGCCCGCGGACCGTCACCGCGCGACCACCGGCGGGAGCGTCGACCACGGGAAGTTGATCCACGCGTCGGTGCGGCGCCACACGTAGTCGCAGTGCACCGCCGAGCGCGGCTTCTCGTAGATCACGGCGGTCCGGGCCTCGCTGACGTAGCCGGTGCAGAAGTCGCGGACCAGCTCGAGGGTCTTGCCGGTGTCGGCGACGTCGTCCGCGATCAGCACCTTCGCACCGGTGAGGTCGACCCGGTCGAGGGTGGGCGGCAGCATCACCGGCAGGTCGAGGCGTTCGTCGACACCGGTGTAGAACTCCACGTTCATCACGAAGATGTTCTTCACGTCGAGCGCGTACCCGAGCGCTCCGCCGAGGAACAGCCCGCCGCGGGCGATGGACAGCACCAGGTCCGGTTCGAAGCCGTCGTCGGCGACGACCTGCGCCAGGTCACGGGCGGCCACGCCGAACAGCTCGTACGTCAGGGTCTCGCGGACGTCGGTCACCGTCCGATCCTCCCAGCCGGGGCCGACCCGTGGAACGCGGACCGAACGTGATCCGGCGGCGGGGGGCCGCGGGACCACGCCCGGTCCGCCGTCAGGCGGCGGGGAACGTCCCCGCGGTGATGCGGCGCTCGGGGAAGCGGAGCACGGCGCGTCGGTCGCGACGCGCGTCGTCGAGGACGTTGACGACCGAGCGGGCGAGCTGGTCCAGCAGCGCCGTCTGGTCGCGGGTCAGCGTGCGGGGGGCGGTCGAGAAGACGCACAGCGAGCCGATGGCGACCTTCTCGTGCCCGACGAGCGGGGCACTCGCGAAACCACGTACCGCCGCGAGCTCACCGTCGACGTACGGGTTCGCCGCGAAACGCGGATCGCGCGAGAGGTCGGGGATGACGATCGTGCTGACCGGCCGCCCCTCGAGCAGCGTGGCGCAGATGCTGTGCGCCTCGGGCATCTCGGTCGGGGCGTCGGCCGCGGTGGCGGCGACCGTCACCTGCCGGCCGTCGGGGAGGAGGTTCACGGTCGCGGCGTCGGCACCGGTGAAGGCACGGGCGAGCCGCGCGATCTCGGCGAGGCTCTCGACCATCGGGTCCGAGCCGCCGTCGTCCGGCAGACCGTAGAGCGTGAGCGACTGGTGCCGGCTGCGGCGCAAGCCGTCGGTGGTGTGGTGAGCGAGGAGCACGGGTGGTGCCTCCGTCCGGGGGAACTGGTCGACCGTCCGGCGAGCGGCCGACACCCCTCCAACGATGAGGAACCGCCACGGATACGAACGCGGAACACACGAGGCGAACCGGATCCAGGGCGACAGTTCGGCCTTTCAGGTGCGGTTCAGACTGGTCGGTCATGGTCGGGGCATGAGCCGCACACCACCCACCGGGGACGACGACCCGACCGAGATCCTGCGGGCCTGGCGGGAGCAGCAGCGCGACGAGCGCCTCGCCGAGACCCGCGAGTTCACCCTGTCGGAGCCGTCGACCGCCGCGGATCCGGAGCCGTCTCGCCGCCGCGGACGGGCGTCCCTCGCGGTCGCCTTCGTCGCCGGCGCGCTCGTGGTCGGCGCGGGTCTCGGGATCGCGTGGGCCGCCGACCGCACGCCC
>CAXUNA010000312.1:0-3994 GCA_964252095.1 uncultured Jatrophihabitans sp.
CGGCAGCACCGCCCCCGCCAGCGGGACGCCGGCGACGGCCGCGCCCGACCCGTGCAGCCTGCTCACCACGGCCGAGATCGGTGCGGCGCTCGGCGACCCGGTGAGCGCGGGGGTGGAGCGGCCGCCCGATGCCGCGTCCCAGCGGACCGGGCTGCGCGGGTGCACCTGGCAGGTCACGTCCCAGCCGGACGAGACGTTCTTCCTGCAGGTGACGATCAATGCCGCCATCCCCGACCACACCACCACGGCGGCCCAGCTCTACGACGGCATCGCGGGCACCCTCAACGGGAGCACCCCCGGCGGGGTCGGCGACCGGTCGGTGTTCGCCGAGGCGGGCGGCATCGTCCTCGCGGGTGACGCCTTCGTCTCCACCCAGCTGACGTTCGGCAAGGCGGGGAGCGCGGCGATCGTCAAGGCCCTGACCGCGAAGGCCGTCGCCAACCTGCCCTGACGCGGAGAGCCGGACCCGGCAACCCACCCCGCCCGAGGACGCCGCTACTGCAACGGGAAGCCGTGCACGACGACCGGCCCACGGGTGGGGTCGAGCTCGGTGGCCTGGTCGACGCCCGCGGGCGTGATCGTGTCCATCACCTTCGGCACGGTGTTCGGGTCGACCGCGCAGATCGGTGACGTCCCGCCCGTCGCGCAGACCCCGAACTGGTAGTCCTGCGGCGTCGCCTGGAAACCACGCGCCTGGTCGGGACTGAACCCGTCCTGACCGGTGAGCGTGAGCGCGAACGACCACCCGGCACCCGGGGTCTTGCCGCCGAACGCCGACTTGGGCGCGACGATCGTGATGTACCGACTGATCTGGTTGGCGGTGATGGTGAGCGAGCCGAGGGTCGTCCCGGACGCGTCGACGAACCGCTGGCCGAAGCCCTGCGCCTCGATCAGCTGCGTCCAGGCCGGGTCGACCGTGTGGTTGCGGGTGGCGTACGAGGCCGACGTCGAGGTCGGCGTGACGCCCGGCTGCGTGACGTAGAGGTCGATCAGCTGCGCGCCGTTCGCCGAACCGAAGGTCGGGGTGAGGTCGCGCGTCTGCACCCGGAACGTCACCGAGTCGCCGCTGTCGTAGACCTGGAAGTTCGTCAGGTCGTAGGCGCCGGGGTGGAAGTCGCCGGCCGTCGGGTACTGGAACGTGCCCGGGCCGTTGTCGTCACCGGTCGGGTCGGCCTTCTGGAACAGCAGCGTGCCGTCGACGACATCGGCGAACACCGTCCGCACCAGCGAGGCCGTCCCGCCGTCCGGCGCGGTGGCCGTGACCACCAGCGCGTTGGACCCCGCCGCGAGCGTGACCGGGATCTGGAACCTCCCGGTCGGACCGACGGTCACGGTGGCCACCGCCGTCGCGCTCGCGCGGTCGGTCGCCACGCGCGCGACGTCCACCCTCGCGCCCGTGACGGCCGTGCCCTTGACCGAGATCGTCCCGGTGCCGGGCGTCCCGTCGGCGGGCGAGGTGACGGTGAGGGTGGTCGCGGTCTGCTGGTGGGTGACGTACCGCGCGGTGGTGGACGCCGGCTGCTCCAGCGCCTCGCCGGCCGTGAGGTCGGCGACCAGCCGGACCAGCGACGACACGCCCCAGGTCAGCGGGGCGGTCGAGCCGTCCGGCTGCCCGTCGACGAACCCGATCGACGCGGTGGTCGGGTCGGACCCGAACGGTGCCCGCGCGACCGGCGGGGCGTCCCAGGTCTGCTCGGGCACCAGGCCGACGCCGGACGACTGCTTCACGACCGCCTTGGCGAGCACGCCACCGGTGGCGGCGTTGCCGTTCAGCAGGTCGTACTCGCCGCGCTCGGAGGCCAGCACCGGCCAGATGTGACCGGAGCCCTTGTCGCTCGGGGCCCACGGCGCGGCCGTGGTCGTGCAGTCGGTCAGCGGGTCGTCGGCGACGCAGTCGCCGTAGCCGTCGCCGTTGTAGCGCAGCCAGCCCGAGCCGTTCGGCGTCGTGCGCTTGAGGGTCTTGTCGACCACCGCGAGGGAGTTCGCCAGCACCGGGTCGGTGGGCGGGAGCTCGCCGAGCCGGACCAGCTCGAGGAAGCCCGCGTCGACGATGCCGCGCTGGTCGAGCGTCGGGCCGCCGTTGCCGACGTTGTAGCTGACCGCCGCGTTCGGATCACCGGTCTTGGACAGCCGGATGAAGTACGGCTTGGTCGACAGCGGCCCGGTGGTGGTCACCGCCCAGCCCTTGATGGAGCGCTGGTAGGTGTCGGCGGTGGCGAGGAAGATCCGCGACGACACCGGATCGTTGTTCTGTGCAGCGATCGCCCCCGCGGCGACGAGACCCGCGATCTCCGCGGCGATCGTCGACGGCGAGTACCCGGACTGCTCCTCCCACCGCTCGACGCCGAACGACGGCCCGTGCGCGACGAGGTAGTCCGCCGCGGCCCGCACGTGCGGCCAGAGCGTCTTGTCGGTGCCGAGGCCGGACTGCTGCGCCATGAGGATCGGGTAGGCGACCTCGTCGGGCTGGACGTTGAACGAGTCGGGCGCCGTCTTGCCGTTGAGCAGCGAGTTGCGGGGGAAGGAACCGTCGGCCTGCTGCTGGCGCAGGAACAGGAACCGCACGGTGTCGCGCGCCGTGCCGAGGTCGCCGGACGTGAACAGCGCCGACCAGGTCTCGTAGAGGTCGCGGCTGAAGACCTCGCGGTAGGAGCCGAAGTAGGTGTTGGCGGGGTCGCCGGCCGAGACCGCCTGGCCCCACGGGCTGCCGAGGCCCGCGACGATCGCACCGGGGAACGTCTTGTCCTCGCTGGCCTTCACGACGTTCGCCGCCACGAAGTACCGGCGGGCCGCGAGCAGCGAGTCGGTGAGGTTCAGGCCGGGCAGGTGGTACGAGGGCGGGTTCAGGGTGACGGTGTCGTACTGCGACCAGCCGTCGGTGTAGCGCTGGAGCATGGCGGCGGGGTCGGCGGACGAGCTCGTGCGGGCCGTGGTGGCGGCGGAGACGCGGGTGTCGGCCACGGCGAGCGCGAGGGTCGCGTTGCCGTCGGTGTCGAGCCGCACGCTCGCGGTCTGCTCGATGTTGCCCTTCGAGGCGGTGGCCGTGACCGGGTCCAGGGCGTGCCCCGAGTCGAGCTGGGTGAGGCCGTCGCTCGGCGTCCCGACGAAGCCGCTGCTGATCGTGCCGAACGGCTGGTCGGCCGCGAGCGCGACGTACGTCGGCTTCGCGTAGTCACGGTTCGCGGCGTTGGTCGCGGTCGTGGTGTCGTAGGTGACCGGCACCGGCCGGCCGGAACCGGTGTCGACGACGGCGGAGTCGGCACCGCCGTTGCCCTCGCCCCCGCCCCCGTTGCCACCCGCGGTGGCGTCCAGCCGGACGTAGAGCTTGTAGCCCCGCGCCGCGGTGGTGAGCGGGGTGTACGTCACGCGCGACATCACGCTCGCCCGGGCCGGGTCGGTGAAGTAGGTCGTCGAGATCGCGTACGCGCCGCTCTTCGCCTTGGCGCGGACGGTGCAGGACATCCCCGTGGGGTCCGAGCTCACCGTGTAGGTGGTGTCGCGCTGCTGGACGTCGGTGAACGTCGAGCCGTCGGTGACGAGGTACTGCATGCTCTCGACGTTCGTGGTGTCGACCGTCGGCGCGTAGACGTCGGACAGCACACCGTTCGCGACCGTGAACCAGATCTTCGACGTGGTCGTGCGCGACGTCCCGACGCAGTCCTTGCGGGCCTGGTCGAAGTGGCTCAGGGTGCCGGGCCCACCGGCGGCCGAGGTCGCGGCGGCCGCGGGACCGGCCGCGGCCAGGACCCCCGCGACGAGCGCCGTGACGGCGAGGGTGGAGAGGGCAGCGGGCAGCAGCGAGCGCGACGGTGCGCGTGACATGGGTGTCCTCGTGTGACAGGAGGGGCGGGGGGTCTCATCAGAGACCCTCAGCCACCACCTCGTCAACGTACGGTTCCCGGCCTAATCCACCCCGAACGCCACGAGCCCCGTTCCGCCGGGGCGGCACGGGGGGAGGACGCCGCGCGGGTGCCGGGCAGACCGGGGCGGTGTG
>CAXUNA010000312.1:4004-5234 GCA_964252095.1 uncultured Jatrophihabitans sp.
TCGCGCTGACGAGACGGCCCGTGACGAGCGAGCCGGTGCCGATGCCGACCGCGATCAGGATCGGCCACCAGTGGGTGGTGATCCAGGCGGAGGTGGCGGAGACGAAGTCCTGCGTCTGGCGGGCGACGTCGTCTGGCCGCAACAGCGGCTTGCCCTTCGCCGCGGCGATGGCGGCGGTGTTGGTGGTGTTCACTCGCTACTCCATTCCCACGCGCGTCACCCTCACCCTTCCGCCGGCGTGGCCCGCGCCCCCCCCCACCCCCACCCGCCCCGGGCCGCGGGGGCGGAACGGGGCTCGGACGACGAGCGGGTGCGGGTCAGACCGTGGCGGTGTCCTCGGTGACGTTCTTGACGCGGTTCACGTCGACCGGGATGCCGGGGCCCATGGTGGTCGAGAAGGTGATCTTCTTGAGGTACCGGCCCTTGGCCGCCGACGGCTTGGAACGCAGGATCTCGTCCAGCGCCGCCGCGTAGTTCTCCACCAGCTGCAGCGGCGTGAACGACGCCTTGCCGATGATGAGGTGCAGGTTGGCCTGCTTGTCGACGCGGAAGCTGATCTTGCCGCCCTTGATGTCGGTGACGGCCTTCGCGACGTCCGGGGTGACGGTGCCGGTCTTCGGGTTCGGCATCAGGCCGCGCGGGCCGAGGATGCGGGCGACCCGGCCGACCTTCGCCATCTGGTCCGGCGTCGCGATGGCGGCGTCGAAGTCCAGGAAACCGCTGGTGATGTCGGCGATGAGGTCGTCGCTGCCGACGCGGTCGGCGCCGGCGGCCTCGGCCGCGGCGGCGTTGTCACCGGTCGCGAACACGATGACGCGCAGCGTCTTGCCGGTGCCGTTGGGCAGGGAGACCGTGCCGCGGACCATCTGGTCGGCCTTGCGGGGGTCGACGCCGAGCCGGACCGCGACCTCGACGGTGCTGTCGAACTTGGTCAACGAGGTCTCGGTGGCGAGCGTGGCCGCCTCGAGCGGGGTGTAGATCTTCGCCGGGTCGATCGACTCGGCGGCCTTGCGGTAGGCCTTGGAACTCATGCTGGTGCCTTCTCTCGTGGATCCGTGGTGTTGACGGCCGCCCACCGGGTGCGGGTGACCTCCCACTGGCCGACGCGGGCGTCGGTCAGGTGTTCCGGCGCGACGGTCAGCCGGAGACGGTGATGCCCATCGACCGCGCGGTGCCGGCGATGATCTTCGCGGCCTGGTCGATGTCGTTGGCGTTGAGGTCTTCCATCTT
>CAXUNA010000313.1:0-5225 GCA_964252095.1 uncultured Jatrophihabitans sp.
GGCCTGGAGGCCTCCGACGCCTTGCCCGGGTCGGCCCCCCCCGGCCCGGGGGCCGGGGGGGCCCCCCCGGGGCCCCGGGCACAGGGGGCGGTTCCATCCCACCCGACCACGACGAGGAGCACCCGGTGACCGCCCTGCAGGACCCGCCCGCCGCGGCTCCGACGCCGCCCGACCCGCACCGCGCGGGCCCGACGGACGAGGTGCGCAGCGGGCCCCGCACCCCCGCCCGGCGGCCCGGCTTCGAGGGACCCGCCCGTGGCACGCCCGCGTGGGTGGTCCGCACCTCGATGCTGTGGCTCGCCGCGGTCATGGTCGGGTTCGGCTTCGACATCGCGGTCGTCACCGACCTGCAGTACCAGGCGGCACAGGACCACGACTACGCGACGCTGCGCCAGTCGCTCGCGCTCGCCACGGCGCCGGTCAGCCAGACCGACCCCGACGGCCACCTCACGCCCATCGGCACCCCCGTCGCCCTGATCTCGATGCCCAGCATCGGCGTCCGGAACGTCGTGGTGGTCGAGGGAACGTCGGGCGAGGCGTTGCAGCGCGGCCCCGGCCACGAGCGCGACACCCGCTTCCCGGGCCAGCCCGGTGTCTCGATCCTGCAGGGCCGGCAGGCGGCGTTCGGCGGCCCGTTCGGCGACATCGACCACCTCCGGGTCGGCGACCAGATCAGCGTGCTCACCGGCCAGGACCGGTCGACGTTCCGGGTCAGCGGCCAGCGACGCGAGGGCGACCCGATCCCGCCGCTCGCGACCGGCGAGTCCCGCCTCACCCTCGTGACGGCGGGCGGTTTCCCCTTCGCCCCGCACGGGTTGGTCCGGGTCGACGCCACCCTGGTCGGCCAGACCAAGGACCCGTCCGTGGTCTACGCCCGTGACCTGCCGACCGCCGAACAACCGCTCGGTTCGATGCCCGGCACCCTGCCCGTCACCATCCTCTGCCTGCAGGCGCTGATCGTCGTGGTGCTGCTCGCGGTGTGGGGCTGGCAGCGGTGGGGCCGCTGGCGCACCTGGATCGCCTTCGGCCCCGTGGTGGTGCTCGCCGTCGTCCTCCTCGGTGGCCGGATCACCCTGCTGTTGCCCAACCTGCTGTGAGACCTGGAGACGACCACATGACCACTGTCGACGACCGCACCGTGGCGATCGATCCCGCCGCGTTCGGCGTTCCGGCGGCCCACCCCGCCACCCTCGAGGCCACCGGCGTCACCGCGTGGTTCGGGTCGCACCTCGTGCTCGACCGGGTCTCGCTGTCGATGCCGGCCGGTCGGGTCACCGCGTTGATCGGCCCGTCCGGGTGTGGGAAGTCCACCTTCCTGCGGATCCTCAACCGGATGCACGAGCTGATCCCGTCGGCCGCGCTCGCCGGCGAGGTGCGCCTGGACGGCGAGGACATCTACGACGCCGCCCGTAAGCTCACCGAGGCACGGGTCCAGATCGGCATGGTCTTCCAGAAGCCGAACCCGTTCCCGGCCATGAGCATCTACGACAACGTCGTCGCCGGGCTGAAGCTCACCGGGCGCAAGGCCTCACGGTCCGAGAAGGACGATCTCGTCGAGTCCTGCCTGCAGAAGGCGGGGTTGTGGCGCGAGGTGCGTGACCGGTTGCGCGAACCGGGTGGGGCGCTCTCCGGCGGCCAGCAGCAGCGGCTGTGCATCGCCCGCTCGCTCGCGGTCAAGCCGCGGGTGCTCCTCATGGACGAGCCGTGTTCCGCGCTCGACCCGACCTCGACGCGCCGGATCGAGCAGACCATCGTCGAGCTCGCGTCCGAGGTCACGATCGTGATCGTCACGCACAACATGCAGCAGGCCGCGCGGGTCTCGGACCAGTGCGCGTTCTTCCTGGCCGAGCAGGGCACACCGGGTGTCATCGTCGAGCACGGTGACACCAGCGCGATGTTCGAGCACCCGCAGGACCCGCGTACGGCCGACTACGTCCACGGCCGCTTCGGCTGATGTCGATGTGGGTGTCGGCGCCGTGAGCCCGGCCGACGACTGGAGCCCGCCACGCATCGTCGCGCCCCACGCGCCCGAGCCGATCCTGACCGGCGAGATGGCGGAGGTGCGGCGCAGCTGGCGCCGGCAGCGCCGGGCCCGGCTGGCCCGCGCGGTCTGGCCCGCGTTCGTGGTGCTGCTGATCGCCGTGATCGTGGCGTCGGCGGTGCTGCTCGTCCTGGTGCTGGAGTTCTGACACCTCTCACTAGAGTCGTCGCGTGGCCTCCGCAGACGTCAAGTACCACCTCGGGTTCGGGTCGTCCGACCTCGCCGACGGCACGACCATCGCGCTGCTGTCCGGCGATCCCGGCCGCTCCCAGCTGATCGCCGAGTCGCACCTGACGGACGGCCGCGTGCTCGCCCGCAACCGCGGCCTCGACGCGTTCGCCGCCACCCTGCCGGGCGGTGCCCCCGTGGTGTGCGCGACCAGCGGCATGGGCGCGCCGTCGTTGTCGATCGTCGTCAACGAGCTGGTGCAGCTGGGCATCCGCACGATCATCCGGATCGGCACCGCCGGCACGATCCAGGACCGGATCAGCGCGGGAGACGTCGTCGTGGCCTCCGGCGCGCTCACCAACCAGGGCGCGGCGGCGGACATCGCACCGCCCGAGTTCCCCGCGGTCGGCGACCCGTTCCTCACTGTTGCACTCAGCAACGCCGCCACCGCCCTCGACGTCCCCCACCACGTCGGCGTGATGGCCTCCGCCGACACGTTCTTCGAGGGGCAGGAACGCTCGGAGTCCTCGGCCAACCCGCACCTGCTCCGCCGGCTGCGCGGGATGATCGACGAGTACGTCGGTCTGAACGTGCTCGGCTTCGAGATGGAGGCGGGCACGCTGTTCAAGATGGGGACGGTCTACGGCTTCGCCGCCGGGTGCGTGTGCGGCATCGTCGCCCAGCGCGGCCAGGCCGAGGAGCCGGACCTCGCGCGCAAGGACGCCGCCGTCGACAACGCGATCCGCGTCGCGATCGGCGCGGCCGACGCCTGGACCGCCCGCTAGAACAACGCGGGCGGGGTGACCAGTGCGCCCTCGAGTTCGAGCAGGTGACGCTTGCGGTCGAGGCCGCCGGCGTACCCGGTCAGCGAACCGTCGGCGCCGACCACCCGGTGGCACGGCACCAGGATCGACACCGGGTTGCCGCCGACGAACCGGCCGACCGCACGGGCGTGCGTGCCGCCGATCGCCGCGGCCAACGCGCCGTACGTGATGGTCGCCCCGTACGGGATCTGCAGCAGCAGCGCCCAGACCCGCTGGCCGAAATCGGGCCCGATGAGGTGCAACGGCACGTCGAACTCCCGGCGGCCGCCCTCGAGGTACTCGTCGAGCTGGGCCGCGATCGTGTGGAAGGCGGGATCCTGCGCGGCGTCGACGAGCGGTCCCCACCGGGCCGGATCCGGCTTGGTCCAGTGCCCGGGGAAGTAGAGACCGGCGAGACCGAGGTCGTCGACGACGGCGGTGAGCGACCCGATCGTGGTGTCGAGCACGGCGTGCCGGGTGCTCGGGTCGACGGCCATGACCACATCTTCGTACGTGTCCATGCCCTGTCAACGGCGGGCACGGTCGCGATGTGAGCCCGCAATGTCCGATTTGCCGGTCTGGGTGGCGCGTTCCGAACCCCTCCCCGCGCCGCTACGAGGTTGCACCGACATGACGGTGCAACCTCGTAGTTGCCGCGGCGTGACTCCGCCGGTCGGGGTCGATGTCCGAGATATCCGATTCGGGCGGCTACCGCGTCTCGCGTACGACGTCGGCGGCGGCCTTGTCGGTGCGCAGCCCCTGGTAGCGGGGGTGGCGGAGCAGCCCGTCGCGGGTCCACTCGGCGAAGCCGATCTGCACGACCAGCTCGGGGCGCACCCAGTGCACGTCCTTCTCCCGCCGCAGCGTCGCGGGCGCGCGGCCGAAGGGCGACGTCTCGGCCGCGAGCGGGCGCAGCCGGTCCGCGAGGTCGGCGAGGATCTTCGCGCTGAACCCGGTGCCGACCTTGCCGGCGTAGGCGAAGGTGTCGCCGTCGTGGTAGCCGACGAGCAGCGCGCCGAGATCGGCTCGGGACCCCTTGGGGTCGGTCCAGCCGCCGACCACGAGCTCCTGGTCGCGGACGCACTTGAACTTCAGCCAGTCGCGCGACCGGCCGCCGGTGTACGGCGCGTCGATCCGCTTGGCGATGACGCCCTCGTCGCCCCGTGTGCACGCCGCCTCGTACATGGCGACGCCCGCCTCGCGGCGGTGGACGGTGAACCGCAGCGGGTCCTCCCACGTCAACGACGCGCGCAGCAGCTTCTTGCGGGTCAGCTGCGGGAGCCCGCGGACGTCGTGACCGTCGAGGTGCAGGACGTCGTACACGTAGTAGAAGACGGCGACGCCGGACGCGAGCGCGGCGTCGGGATCGGTGATGCCGATGCGGCCCTGCAGCCGTTCGAAGCTGGTCCGGCGGCCCTCGAAGGCGACGATCTCGCCGTCGACCACGACGTCGGAGTCGCAGGCGTCGGCCAGCGCGACCGCGACCTCCGGGTAGGTGCCGGTCATGTCCTTGTCGTTGCGCGACCGGAGGGTGACCCGGCCCTCGGCATCGCGGCGGGCGAGGCAGCGCACGCCGTCGAGCTTGCGCTCGAAGATCCACTTCGGGTCGGAGAACCGGTCCTCGGTGAGGGTCGCGAGCATCGCCGCCGACGTCTCCGGTGTCACCGCCGTGCGGAGCCGGTCGCGCTCGGCGGTGGTGAGCCCTGCGAAGACGTCGGAACCGGCCATGACGAGACCGGTACCCGCCCCCGCCGGACCGCTACCGTCTCCCCGTGCACACGGTGCTGGGGTGGCTGGCCCGCCACGACGCGGGGTACGGCGCCACCCGGCGCGCGGCTCGCACCGCGATCGTCATGCCGGTCCTGTTCGCGATCGGCAGCTACGTGGTCGACGACGTCAACGTCGCGACCTTCGCCGCCTTCGGGACCTTCGCGATGCTGCTGTTCGCCGACTTCACGGGCACCCGCCGGGAACGGACCGAGGCGCTGGCGGCGCTCGCGCTGACCGGCGCGGTCCTCGTCTGCCTCGGGACGCTCGCCTCGCAGTGGGCGGCGGTCGCGGCCCTGGCGATGGCGGTGGTCGGGTTCGTCGTGCTGTTCTCCGGCGTGGTGAGTTCGGTGCTGGCGGGCTCGTCGACCTCGTTGCTGCTCGCGTTCGTGCTGCCGGTGGCCACGCCCGCGCCGGTCTCGGCGATCCCGACGCGGCTCGCGGGG
>CAXUNA010000314.1:0-5214 GCA_964252095.1 uncultured Jatrophihabitans sp.
CGCCGGAGGGCAGTTCGGAGTGCCCGCCGAACTCCTTGCGCATGGCCGAGAGCAGCTTGTTGGCGTAGAGGTCGGCGCCGCGGGAGGCGAACCGCTCGAACAGCGCCGTGGTGAGCACCGGCGCGGGGACGCCCTCGTCGATCGCGGCCTCGACCGTCCACCGGCCCTCGCCGGAGTCCGAGACCCGACCGCCGAACTCGTCCAGGGTGGGCGATTTCGCGAGCGCCGAGGCCGTGAGGTCGAGCAGCCAGGACGAGATGACGCTGCCGCGCCGCCAGACCTCGGCGATCGAGGGGATGTCGAGGTCGTACTGGTAGTACTCCGGGTGCAGCAGCGGGGCGACCTCGGCGGAGTGCTGCGCCTCGGCGGAGCCCGCGTTCGCGCCCTTGAGGATGTTCAGGCCCTCGGCGTAGGCGGCCATGATGCCGTACTCGATGCCGTTGTGGACCATCTTGACGAAGTGGCCCGCGCCGGCCGCGCCGCAGTGCAGGTAGCCGTTCTCGGCCTGGGCGAGCTCGCCGTTGCGGCCGTCGGTGCGCAGCGCCGTCTCGAAGCCGGGCGCGATGGTCTTGAGCAGCGGGTCGATGTGCTCGACCGCCTCGTCGGGACCGCCGATCATCATGCAGTACCCGCGCTTGAGGCCGAAGACGCCGCCGCTGGTGCCGATGTCGACGTAGTGGATGCCCTGGGGCTCCAGGACCTTCGCGCGCTCGATGTCGTCGTGGTAGTTGCTGTTGCCGCCGTCGATGATGATGTCGCCGGCCTCGAACAGGCCCGCGAGCTTGTCCACCACCGAGCCGGTGACGCTCGCGGGGATCATCACCCAGCCCACGCGGGGGGTCTCGAGCTTGTCGCGGAACTCCTCGAGCGTGCGGGCGCCCGTGATGCCCTCACCCTCGAGGGCTGCGATGTTCTCCTCGTTGTTGTCGTACACGACGGCGGTGTGGCCGTCGGCCACGATCCGTCGGACGATGTTGGCACCCATCCGGCCGAGGCCGATCATCCCGAGCTGCATGGCCCCATCTTGCCCGGTCGCCGTCTGGTCGTTGCGCCCGGCTCGACCCGGACCGGAAGCGGTCCGCTCGGGAATTCCGGACCGATCGCCCGTAAGGGCTTCCGTGATCGGGGTCACAGCCCCTAATCTGCGCTTTCCGGTCTCCTCGGCGCTCGCCGAGACGACACGTCCTCAGTGCGGAGGTAGCTGTGCCTGACACCCCTCGAACTCCCCGCTCACGCGGCCGCCGCGCCGGCATCGCGGCCACCCTCACCGCCCTCGCCGTCACGGCGGGCTCGGTCGCCGCCGTCGTCACCAGCTCGTCCGTGCCGATGACGACCGCCCGCACGGGTGGCGTCCAGGCCAACCTCTGGGAGTGGAACTGGAAGTCGGTCGCGAGCGAGTGCACGAACGTGCTCGGCCCGGCGGGGTACGCCGGCGTGCAGGTCGCCCCGCCCGCCGATTCGCTCAAGCGCACCGCCACGAGCGACGACGCCCCGATCCTGCACCCGTGGTGGGAGGTCTACCAGCCCGCGAGTTACAACCTCACGAGCCGGATGGGCAGCGAGACCGACTTCCGGGACATGGTGACGACCTGCCGGCGCGCGGGCGTCAAGGTCTACGTCGACGCCGTCATCAACCACATGACCGGACAGGGCTCGACGTCCTACGGCGGCGTCAGCTACAGCCACTTCACCTACCCGGGGCTGTACACGACGAAGAACTTCCACCACCAGGGCACCGACTGCCCCACCGCGAACGGCGGCATCCAGGACTTCAACAACTACCAGCAGGTCACCCAGTGCGAGCTGCTCGGCCTGGCCGACCTCGACACCGGTGACCTCCCGACCCGCGCGATCATCGCGGGCTACCTCAACAAGCTCATCGACTACGGCGTCTCGGGCTTCCGGGTCGACGCCGGCAAGCACATCGGCGAGGAGGACGTCATCGCGCTGCAAAAACTGTTGCACAAGACAGCGGATGGCACCCGCCCGCAGTTCGCCCTCGAGGTGTTCCCGGGCGGCCCCGGCGCGCTGACGATGCAGGCGTACTCGGCGGCGGGCACCGTGCTCGGCTTCGACTACGCGTTCCAGATCGAGAGCGCGTTCCGCAGCTACAACAGCTCCGGCTACACCGGCAGCATCTCCAGCCTCCGGACGTTCGGCACGCAGGCGGGCCTCGTCCCGAGCGACCGGTCCCTGGTGTTCATCGAGAACCACGACACCGAACGCGACGACCCGAACAACGCCCGCACGCTCTCGTACCGTGACGGCGCGACCAACGTCATCGCCAACCAGTTCATGCTCGCCTACCCCTACGGCACGCCGCAGGTCTACTCCGCGTTCTCGTTCGACGCCGACAAGACCTACAGCTCGCCGCCGTCCAAGGCGAACGGTCTGATCACGAACACCGACTGCAGCAACGGCTGGGTCTGCGTCGACCGTGACCCGGGCGTGCTCGCGATGGTCGGGTTCCGCAACACCGTCGGCACCGGCGCGTTGCACGACTGGTGGGACGACGGCGACAACATGATCGCCTTCAGCCGCGGTTCGGCCGGCTTCTTCGCGACCAACAACGGCACCACGGCGAAGACGGCGTCGATCCAGACCACCCTCACCGCCGGCACCTACTGCAACATCGTCAGCGGTGCGAAGTCGGGCAGCACCTGCACCGGCGGCAAGGTCGTCGTCGACAGCCACGGCGTCGCCTCGGTGACCGTCAAGGCGAAGAGCTCGGTGGCCTTCACGGTGAACGACCGCATCAGGTAATCCGATCCCGCGGATCGGTGCCGGGTCAGTCGGAGTGGGCCGCGCGGTACCGCTGGATGAGGGCGTTGGTGGAGCTGTCGTGGTCGAGCTCGCCGCCGTCGGCGGCGAGCTGCGGGATGACCTTCTGCGCCAGCACCTTGCCGAGCTCGACGCCCCACTGGTCGAAGCTGTCGATCGCCCAGATCGCACCCTGCGTGAACACACTGTGCTCGTAGAGCGCGATCAACTGGCCGAGCGTGTACGGCGTGAGCGTGTCGAGCAGGAACGTCGAGGTGGGGTGGTTGCCCTCGAAGACCTTGAACGGCACGAGGTCCTCGGCCACACCCTCGGCCCGCACCTCGTCCGCCGTCTTGCCGAACGCCAGCGCCTCGGTCTGGGCGAAGACGTTCGCGGTGAGCAGGTCGTGGTGGTTGCCCAACGGGTTCAGCGTGTGCAGGAACCCGATGAAGTCGGCGGGGATCGTCAACGTCCCCTGGTGGATCAGCTGGTAGAAGCTGTGCTGGCCGTTGGTGCCGGGCTCACCCCAGAAGACCGGGCCGGTGGCGTAGTCGACCCGGTTGCCGTCGGAGGAGACCGACTTGCCGTTGCTCTCCATCGTCAGCTGCTGGAGGTAGGCGGGGAAGCGCGAGAGGTACTGGTCGTACGGGAGCACGGCCTGGGTCTGGGCGCCGAAGAAGTCGGCGTACCAGAGCGTCAGCAACCCCATGACGACCGGGATGTTCTGCTCGAGCGGCGCGGTGCGGAAGTGCTCGTCGATGGAGTGGAAGCCCGCGAGCAGGTCGCGGAAGCCGTCGGGGCCGATGGCGAGCATCGTCGACAACCCGATGGCCGAGTCCATCGAGTAGCGGCCGCCGACCCAGTCCCAGAAGCCGAACATGTTGTCGGTGTCGATCCCGAAGTCCGAGACCTTCTCCGCGTTGGTCGACAACGCCACGAAGTGCTTGGCCACCGCGGCGTCGTCGCCGAGCTTCGCGAGCGACCACTCCCGCGCGGTGTTCGCGTTGGTCATCGTCTCGAGGGTCGTGAACGTCTTCGACGCGATGATGAACAGCGTGGTCTCGGGGTCGAGGTCCTGGGTCTTCTCGGCGAAGTCGGTGCCGTCGACGTTGGAGACGAACCGGAACGTGATGTCGCGCTGCGAGTAGTGCTTCAGCGCCTCGTAGGCCATGACCGGGCCAAGGTCGGACCCGCCGATGCCGATGTTGACGACGGCCGTGATGCGCTTGCCGGTGTGGCCGGTCCACTCCCCCGAGCGCACCCGGTCCGCGAACGCCGACATCCGGTCGAGCACCTCGTGCACGTCGGGGACGACGTTCGCGCCGTCGGTGCTGATGACCTCGTCACGGGGGGCCCGCAGCGCGACGTGCAGGACGGCACGGTCCTCGGTGGTGTTGATGTGCTCGCCCGCGAACATCGCCTCGATGTGCTCGCGCAGGCCGGACTGCTCGGCCAACTGGATCAGCGACGAGATCGTCTCGACGGTGACCCGCTGCTTGGAGTAGTCGAAGTAGATGCCCTCGTGCTCCAGCACGAGCCGGGTGCCGCGCTCCGGGTCCTGGGCGAACAGGTCCCGGAGGCTGACGTCCTTGAGGTGGTCGTACTGGGCGGAGAGCGCCGCGAAGGCCGGTCGCTGGCGCAGCGGAGAGGTCATACCTGCAGCCTTCCACCGTTCGGGGTCCGGATCACGACCGGCCTGCCCGATCAGCTCACTTCCGGCCGGCCTTCCAGTTCATGCCCCAGCCGTACTCCCGGTCCAGGACGTCCTGGGCGCCCCTGACGAAGTTGACCTCGCGCCGCACCGTGACGACGCCGCGGTCGAACTCCAGCAGGGCCACCGCGCACATCCGCGAGCTGCCACCCGCCTCGTCGAGGTGGACGACGACGTCGGCGCCCTCGGCCGGGGTCAGGGTGACGACCCCGCCCGCTTCGTCGAACCCCTTCGCACCGGCGTACACCGACGCGAACACCAGCACGCGCCTGAGCTCGGCCACGTGGGCGAGGTTGACGTCGAGGTTCTCACCCCCGGTGGCGGCACCGGACCGGTCGTCGCCGTCGAGCAGCACGTACGGGGCCGCGTCCCACGCGCCGAACTGGTTCCCGAGCGACTGCACGACGCCCTTGCGGCCGTCGGTGAGCTCCCAGAGACAGCCGAGGTCGAGGTCGAGGGTGGTGGCCGCGGCGGCGGCCGCCTTGATCTTGGTGAGGAACCCACCCTTGCCGGCGGGGACGGCGGCCGCCGGGCGGGCGTCCCAGTTGAGGTTGACGTGCAGCCGGCCGGACTGCTTGGCCAGCGAGACGGTCGGCTGCGCCTTGGTCAGCGTCACCTTGGTGAGGGCCACCGGCGGGACGGGCGACGCCGGCGGGACCGGGGCCGACGCCGGCCCCGGCGGGGCGGCCGGCGCCCGGGGGGTGGGGTTGTCGCTGGGCCCCGGTGCGCCCGGGGCCGCGAAC
>CAXUNA010000315.1:0-5213 GCA_964252095.1 uncultured Jatrophihabitans sp.
CGCGAGCCGCCGGTCCGGGTGGGTCTCCCTGTGGGTGACGTCGCTGGCCCGGATGCTGCTGGGCGTGCTCGCGAGCCTGCTGCTGTGGGCCGTGGCACCCGCCCTCGCGGGCCTGCACCCGACCGTCGTCATGACCGGCTCGATGCTGCCCCGCCTGGTCCCGGGCGACGTCGTCTTCTCCCGCCCCGTTCCGGCCGACCGGCTGCAGCTCGGTCAGACGCTCCTGTACGCCGACCCCGACCGGCCCGGCCACCTGCGGATGCACCGCTGGGTCGACGTCACGGCCGACGGCCGGTTGATCACCCAGGGCGACGCCAACCCCGACCGTGACTCCACCCCGATCACCCGCTCGGCCGTCGAGGGGGTGGCCTCGCTGCGCGTGCCGTTCGTCGCCCGCCCGGTGATCTGGGCGCACGAGGGACGCACGGCGCCGATCGCCCTCACCCTCGCGGGCCTGCTCGTCACCGTCGCCGCGGCGTCCTGGTTCCGGGCGGCGTCGGAGGACGCGGTCGACGAGGTCGACACCGGCGACACCACCGGTACCGGCTCGGACGACCCCGCCGGCGCCGACGACGACCGCGAGGCCCGCCGGCCCCGCCGGCTGGTCCAGGCCGGTGCGGCCCTGCTCGTCGTCACGGGCCTCGGGGCCACCTTCGCCACCGGCGCCGACGCCGCGACCGCGAAGTTCACCCGGGTCGACACCTCGCCGACCGACAGGTGGACCGCGGCCGACTACTTCAGCTGTGCCGGCGCCACCCGCGGTGACGGCGCGACCCTCACCTACCCGCTGGACGAGACGAGCGGCTCGGTGGCGGACGACCTCGGCCCCTACGGCCTCGACGGCGCGTACACCGCGAGCGGCACCTACACCCGCACCGCGACCGGCGGCCCGTGCGGCGGGCGGTTCGTCACCCTCAACGGCACGAGCGGCCAGATCACCACCCCGGCCGCGGCGAAGGTGCAGGCGCCCGACACCTTCACCTGGGAGATCTGGTTCAAGACCGCCGCGAACTACGCGAGGGGCGGCAAGATCATCGGCTTCGACACCTCGCAGACCACCACGGCGGCGCAGTACGACCGGCACGTCTACATGACCAACACCGGGCAACTGGTGTTCGGGGTGTACACCGGCGCGAACACCACGGTCGACTCCGGTACGACGAAGTACAACGACGGCAAGTGGCACCTCGCCGACGCCGTCCTGGGCTCCGCGGGGATGCAGCTCTACGTCGACGGCAAGCTCGTCGACTCCGACAAGACCGTCACCACCGGTGAGAGCTACCAGGGCTGGCTGCGCATCGGGTACGGATCCCTCGGTGGCGGGTGGCCGTCATTGCCCACCAGCACCTGGTTCGGCGGGTCGGTCTCGTACGCCTCGGCCTACCTGCTCGCGCTCGACGCCACCGAGATCGCCGGCCACTACGCCGTGGGCAAGCCCTGAACGTTCAGACGGCGCGGACGCCGGCCTGCGCCAGCGCGTCGACCACGGCGCCCTGACCGGTCGCGTCCACCGCCGCGGTCAGCTCGACGAACAGGTCGACCCGAAAGCCCAGCCGCACGCCGTCCCGGGCGGTGGCGTCGACGCAGTAGTCGGTGGCGATGCCACACACCACCAACCGGTCGATCGAGGCAGCGCGCACCAGTGTCGCGAGGTCGTCGCCCTCGTCGTCGACGCCCTGGAACGCGGAGTACGCCGGCAGCCCCCAGCCCTTGCGGACCTGCCGCCACTCGCCGGGGACCTGCAGCGCGTCGTGGAACCGCGCTCCGGGGGTGTCGGCGACGCAGTGGGCGGGCCAGGTCTCGCGGTAGTCGGGGTGGTCCGGCGGGATCGCGAAGTGGCCGCCGTTGTCGGTGGCCGGACGGTGCCAGTCGCGGCTCGCGACCACCAGGTCGTACCGGTCGCGCTCGGCCGCGAGGTGCTCGGACACCTGCGCCGCGACCCGCGCGCCGCCCGTGACGGCGAGCGAGCCGCCCTCGCAGAAGTCGTTCTGGACGTCGACGACGATCAGGGCCGTGGGGCCCGCCCCCGGGGGGAAGGGTGGGAAAATACCCCCCCCCCCCGCCCCCCGACCGGCCGCGGAGGTCATGGGTGCATCATGCCGCCGCGGCCGGTCCGCGTGGAGCAGGGTCAGCCGGTGACGACCGCCGCCCGCGCGGGCGACGGACGCCCGACGTGCAGCTGACCGGACGCGGTCCTCCGGTCGGTGCCGTCGGCGGCGATGTACTCGAACGTCCCGCTCACGTCGACCACCACGTCGGTGGTGCCGGCGAAGTTGAAGACGTTCACCTCGTTGTCGGTGCCGACCTCCTGCAGGGCGTGGTTCGAGATCACCTGGCCGGCGCCGCTGTTCACGGTGCTGGCGCGCGGCTTCGGGTAGTTCGTCAGCTGCGGCCAGAGCGTGAGGTACGTCGAGGCCGTCGGCTTGACCAGCGTGACGTTGGCGTCGAGACCGACGGTGGGCTCACCCGCCACCGACGTCGGCGGCGTGAACGTCCGGGTCGCGCCGGCGCCGAGCTTGGTGACGCCCGTCCCCGTGCGGCTGTCGACGATCCGGATCGGCGAGGCGAGCGGCACGTAGCGGACGGGCGCCGCGACCGAGCCGTCGTCGAAGTAGCCGGTCACGTCGACGATGACGTCGATGCCCGCGCCCGACCCGTTCGCGATGCCGATCTGCACCGAGTTGTCGCTGCAGTCGGGGCACGGCGAGACCGGGACGATCGCGGAGTTGGCCACCGTCGTGCCGCGGCTGAAGTTCAGCGTCGAGGTCCGGGGCGGGGTGTTGCTCGAGCCGTCCCACGTCGTGACGTAGCCCGAGCCGCGGGTGTTCGTGACGGTGACGTTGACCGCCAGCGACGCGATCGGGTTCGGGCCCGTGCCGTCGCCGAAGCTCACCGGGAGGGTGAAGTAGGTGAAGCTCGGGAGCTGGCCCCCGCCGTCGGAGCGGGTGTCGACGAACCGCTGCACCTCGCTCGGGTGGTACCCGCCGCCGCGCCCGCGGCCGTTCGTGACCGCGTCGTCGTTCTTCGAGTAGATCCCGACCTGGTCGACGATGACGTCGGTGGTCCCGAGGCCGTTGTAGATCGCGATCCGGCCGTCGGAGCCGACCGGCACGGTGACGAGGTTCGCGCGGGTCGCCCCGGCGCCGAAGTTGATGCTCGAGGTGCGGGGGAGGGCGCGACCGGTGGGGTAGGCGGTGAGGTACCCGGTCGTGGTCGGGTTCACCACGGTGAGGTTGAGGACCACCGCGGTGGGGGTCACGCCGCTGAGATAGGGCGCGATGACGACCGTGCGGCCCTGCCCGAGCCGGGAGTTGCCCGCCGCCCGGGTGTCGAAGATCCGCCGGGGCGTGTCGGGGAAGTAGGTGCCGATCGCGCTGTCGGGCGAGACCGGCGCCGCGTCTGTCGCGGTCGCGGGCGGCCCGCCCGGTGCGGCGAGGGCGGGGACGGCACCCGCGGCGACGACGGCCGCCGTGGCGGTGACGAGCAGGGGCAGGACGCGCAGACGCAACGAGGTCTCCTTCGAGGTGTGCCGTCGGTCCCGACGGCCTGCACATCATGGGTGAGACCTGTGAACTTCGCGCGCCGCACCGCACGTTCGGCGTGGCGTGAGTCCGGATCGTGACCGCTCGGTCACGTGCCGTTCAGGCGCGCGTCCCGCTCGCCTCCTACAGCTCCGCGACCTGCGGGACGACCTGCTCGCCGATGATCTGCAGCGGCGTGAGGGTCCAGTAGTCGGCCGGCGCACCGTGGTACTCCTGGATGCCGAGCTCGGCCCACCCGCGCAACTGCTCCACGAACTGCTCGGCCTTCTCGCCGTCCTGCCCCACGTCCATCGGCCCCATCACGGTCTTCTCGATCTCGTCGTAGTCGCGGCCGAGGTCGTCGCAGTGCCGCTTGAGGACGTCCAGCTTGTGGGCGACCTCGGGCCCCGCGAACAGGTTGCAGGCGTCGGCGTACTGCGCGACCAGCCGCAGCGTCTTCTTCTCGCCCCCGCCGCCGATGAGGATCGGGGGGTGCGGCTTGCGCAGGGCCTGCGGCGAGTTGAGGGTGCGGCCGAGCCGGTAGTGCCTGCCCTCGAAGGGCTCCTCGCTGTCCGACCACATCTGGTGGGCGATCTGCAGTGCCTCCTCGAGCCGCTCGAACCGCTCCGCGGTCGAGGGGAACGGCAGACCCATTCCGGCCGACTCCTCGGCGTTCCACGCCGCGCCGATGCCGAGCCACGCCCGGCCGCCCGACAGCACGTCGAGGGTCGTGACCGCCTTCGCGAGCAGACCCGGCTCGCGGTAGACCACGGCCGTCACCCAGGCCAGCAGGTCGACCTTCGTGGTCTTCGCCGCGAGGAACCCGAGTGCGGTGTACGCCTCGAGCATCGGGTCGGCCTCCGGCCCGACCGGGCCGATCTGCCACAGGTGGTCCATGACGCTGATCCGGGCGAAACCCGCCTCCTCGGCGGTGGTGGCGATGCGGGTGAGGTCGTCCGCGAGCGTGCGCGCGCCGCCCGGGAAGGTGAAGTTGGCGACGTGGAGTCCGATCTGCATGACCCCATCCTGTCCCCTGGAGTGGACTCGAACGCGATGCGTACGGTTGTCCACACGGCCGATCGATGCGTACGCTCGTACACATGAGCACGCCCGACGACGTCCGCACCATGCGCGAACGGATGCTGGCCGGCGACCCGTACCTCGCGGTCGACCCGCAGCTCGGCGAGCAGTCGCGGCGGGCGCAGTCGCTGACGCACCGGTTCAACGCGCTCGACCCCGCCGACCGCGCGGCCCGTGACGCCCTCCTGCGCGAGCTGCTCGGCAGCTTCGGCGAGGGCAGCGAGATCCGGCCACCGTTCCACTGCGACTACGGGTGGCAGACCCACATCGGGGCGCGGTCGTTCGCGAACTGGGGCCTGGTGAGCCTCGACGTCGCCACGGTGACGATCGGCGACGACGTGCAGCTCGGCCCGGGGGTCCAGCTGCTCACGGCGACCCACCCGATCGCGGCCGGGCCCCGCCGCGACAAGTGGGAGGCGGCCGAGCCGATCACGATCGGCGACAACGTCTGGCTCGGCGGCGGCGTCATCGTGCTGCCCGGCGTCACGATCGGCGCCGACACCGTCGTCGGGGCGGGTGCGGTGGTGCCGAAGGACCTGCCCGCGGGAGTGGTGGCCGTCGGCAACCCCGCGCGGATCGTGCGGGACGTGCCGCGGTGACGGCCGCCACTCC
>CAXUNA010000316.1:0-5202 GCA_964252095.1 uncultured Jatrophihabitans sp.
GCCTTCGGGTCGGGCGAACCGTCACTGCTGGCGACGCGGACCTCGGGCTGACCCGCCTCGTCGGCGTCGAGGGTCGGCGAGCTGTATACCATCGGCGTGGCCGACGTGTCGCGCTCGAGGCCCTTGGCCGAGATCGCCGGCCGGGCGGCGGGCTTGTCGCCGTTCGACTCGGCCGGTGCGGCCGGGGCGAACCCCTCGGCCTCCTCGGCCGCGAGCTCCGGGTCCGCCTGGTGCTTCTCGGCCTCGGCGAGGTCGCGCAGCACCTTCTGCGGGTCGGCGGTCTTCGGGGCGGCGACGGCCGGAGCCGCGGCCGGGGCGGGCGTCGGGTCGTCGACCTGCACCTCGAGGTTGAACAGGAAGCCGACCGACTCCTCCTTGATGCCCTCCATCATCGTGGAGAACATGTCGAAACCCTCCTTCTGGTACTCGACCAGGGGGTCCCGCTGGGCCATCGCGCGCAGGCCGATGCCCTCACGCAGGTAGTCCATCTCGTAGAGGTGCTCACGCCACTTGCGGTCCAGCACCGACAGCAGCACCCGGCGCTCGAGCTCGCGCATGACCTCGGGGCCGAGGTCCTCCTCGCGGGCGTCGTACGCGGCGCTGGCGTCGGCGATCAGCTCCTCGACGAGGAACGTGCGCGTGAGGTCGTTGACGTCACCGCCCGCCTGCTCCACCGCTTCCTCGCGGGTGAGCGCGACCGGGTAGAGCTGGCCCAACGCCGTCCAGAGCTGCTCGAGGTCCCACTCCTCGGCGTACCCGTTGGAGGTGGCGCCCTCGACGTAGCCGCCGACGACCTCCTCGACCATCCGGCGCAGCTGCTCGGACAGGTCGGCGCCGTCGAGCACCTCACGGCGCTCGTCGTACACGACGGTGCGCTGCTTGTTGAGGACGTCGTCGTACTTCAGGACGTCCTTGCGGATCTCGTAGTTCTGCTGCTCGACCTGGGTCTGGGCCGACTGGATGGCCCGCGAGACCGTCTTGTTCTCGATCGGGACGTCCTCGGGCAGCCGCAGGAAGTTCATCATCGCGGCCACGCGCTCGCCGTTGAAGCGGACCATGAGGTCGTCGCCGAGCGAGAGGTAGAAGCGGGTCTCACCCGGGTCGCCCTGCCGGCCGGACCGGCCGCGCAGCTGGTTGTCGATGCGCCGGCTCTCGTGCCGTTCGGTCGCGAGGACGTAGAGACCGCCGAGCTCGGTGACCTCGACGTGCTCCTTCGAGATGTCGGTCTTGGCCTTCTCGATGGCGTCGGCCCAGGCGGCCTCGTAGTCGTCGGGCGTGTCGACCGGGGACAGGCCGCGCTCGCGCAACGCGAGGTCGGCGGTGAACTCGGGGTTGCCGCCCAACATGATGTCGGTGCCACGACCGGCCATGTTGGTGGCGACGGTGACCGACCCCTTGCGACCGGCGTTGGCGATGATCGCCGCCTCCCGGTCGTGCTGTTTGGCGTTGAGGACCTCGTGCGGGATGCCACGGCGGAGCAACAGCTCGGAGATGCGCTCGGACTTCGCGACGCTCGCGGTACCGACCAGCACCGGCTGGCCCGCCTCGTGCCGCTCGGCGATGTCGTCGACGACGGCGGCGAACTTCGCCTCCTCCGTCTTGTAGATCAGGTCGTTCTGGTCGATCCGGACGTTGGTCTTGTTGGTCGGGATCGGGACGACGCCGAGCTTGTAAATCTGGTTGAGCTCGGCGGCCTCGGTCTGGGCGGTACCGGTCATGCCCGACAACTTGTCGTACATGCGGAAGAAGTTCTGCAGGGTGATCGTGGCCAGCGTCTGGTTCTCCTGCTGGATCTTCACCTTCTCCTTGGCCTCGATGGCCTGGTGCATGCCCTCGTTGTACCGACGGCCGTGCAGCACGCGCCCGGTGAACTCGTCGACGATCATGACCGAGCCGTCACCGACGATGTAGTCCTTGTCGCGGTGGTAGAGCTCCTTGGCCTTCAGCGCGTTGTTGAGGTAGCCGACCAGCGGGGTGTTGGCGGCCTCGTAGAGGTTCTCGATACCGAGCTGGTCCTCGACGAAGGTGACGCCGTCCTCGGTGACCGCGACGGTGCGCTTGCCCTCTTCGACCTCGTAGTGCGTGTCCTTCTTCATCCGCGGCACGATGCGCGCGAACTCGGTGTACCAGCGCTGGTTCTCCTCGGCGGGGCCGGAGATGATCAGCGGGGTGCGGGCCTCGTCGATGAGGATCGAGTCGACCTCGTCGACGATGGCGAAGTTGTGGCCGCGCTGGACGAGGTCGTCGAGGCTCCACGCCATGTTGTCGCGCAGGTAGTCGAACCCGAACTCGTTGTTGGTGCCGTAGGTGATGTCGCAGGCGTAGGCCTCGCGGCGCTCGGCCGGGGTCAGCTGGCTGAGGATCTTGCCGACCGAGAGCCCCAGGAAGCGGTGGACCCGTCCCATCCAGTCGGCGTCGCGGCTGGCCAGGTAGTCGTTGACGGTGACGACGTGCACCCCGTCGCCCGCGAGCCCGTTGAGGTAGGCCGGCAGCGTCGAGACCAGCGTCTTGCCCTCACCGGTCTTCATCTCGGCGATGTTGCCGAGGTGGAGCGCGGCGCCGCCCATGAGCTGCACCTTGTAGTGGAACTGGCCGAGCGTGCGGCGGGCGGCCTCCCGGACGACCGCGAACGCCTCGGGCATCAGCTGGTCGAGGGTCTCACCGTCGGCGTACCTCGTCTTGAACAGATCGGTCTGCTCGCGCAGCTCCGCATCGGTGAGGTCGACGTAGTCCTCTTCGAGGGCGTCGATGTGATCGGCGATGGTCGAGAGACGCCGGACCATCTTGCCTTCGCCGGCGCGCAGCATCTTGGAGAGAACCACTCCGGCATCGTACGGGGATTGCGGCAGAGGTCACGAACCGATGACGACAGGGACTGCACAGGCGACGCCCGGGCGCCCCCGAACCGGGCCGACGGCTCGCCGTGGGACATGCCAAGGTGAACGGGTGGGCGAGTGGCGCGGCGTGGAGCTGACCGGCCTGACCCTGTCGGAACCCCGGCCGGGCGAGCTGCGGTTACGGCCCTACCGACCGGCGGACGTCGGGCGCACGCACGCGGCGATGCAGGACCGCTCGATGCACGAGTTCCTGCCGCTCCCGGACCCGTACACCGAGACCGACGCCCGCGCGTTCTGTCTCGAGTTCGCCCCGGGCAGCGCCGAGCGCGGCGAGGGCGTGGCGCTGGCGATGGTCGCGGGCGACGACCTCATCGTCGGCGGGGCGAACCTCGTCCTGCCGGGGCCCCGCAGCACGAGCGCGGAGATCGGGTACTCGGTCCACGCCGCCGCCCGGGGGCGGGGGTACGCCGCGCGTGCCGCCCGGGTGCTCGCGGCGTGGGCGTTCGCCCACGGGGGGGTCCGGGTCGAGATCCGGACGGCGGTGGGCAACCTCGCGTCGCAGCGCTCCGCGCTGCGAGCGGGGTTCGGCCTCGAGGGGGTCCGCCGGCACGAGGTGGTGACGCCGGACGGTCCGGTCGACGGCGCGACATTCGTCCGCCGCCCCCGCGACTCCGGCAACCCGGTGCCGCCGTGGCTGCCGGAGATGACCGACGTGCACGACGACGTGGTCACGCTGCGCACGCTGACCGCGGCGGACTTCCCCGTCCTCGCCGCGGAGATGGCCGACCCGGAGTCGATGCGGTGGAACATCGGGCTGCCGCCGTCCGACGTCGAGGCCGCGGCCCGCGGTGCGGCCCGGCAGTCCCAGCACGGATGGCTGGTCGGCCCCGGGACCCGCGTGCTGATCGTCGACCGTCACACCGGCGAGGGGGCGGGGATCCTCGAACTGCGGCTCGGCGGCCCGCCGGGCGTGGTGGAACTGGGCTACGTGGTGTTGCCGCGCTTCCGTGGCCGGGGGCTGACGACCCGGGCGCTGCGGTTGTTCAGCCGCTGGGCGTTCGACGTCGCGGGGGTCGCCCGCCTCGAACTCGGTGCCGACGCCGACAACGTCGGGTCGCAGACCGTCGCCGAACGCGCGGGGTTCCGCTGCGAAGGCCGGTTCGCCGGGCGACTGCTCCGTGCCGACGGCACCTACGCCGACGAGGTCCGCTTCGGCCTCACCCGCTGAACCACGCCGCACGCCGGGCGCACCCGCTGCCCGGCCCCGGCCGGCGACGACACGACACGACGCGACGCGACGCGACAGAACGCAGATGGTGCGGGCGGGCGGTGACGACACCGGGGACCGTGGTCGACCCGGCCGCACCGCCCGCCCGGCGGGGATGCGGTCAGTGGTGCGGCCTACGTCAGCCGCAGCAACCCGTAGTCGAACGCGTGCCGGCGGTAGACGACGCTCGGCCGGCCGGTCGCCTCGTCGCAGAACAGGAAGAAGTCGTGCCCGACCAGTTCCATCTGCTCGAGCGCCTGGTCGACCGACATCGGGGCAGCGGGGTGCTCCTTCTCGCGGACGATGCGACCCGGTGTGGCCTCGTCGACCGCGTACGGATCGGGCTCGCCTTCCCGCTCGAGCAGGGCGACCGTCCCCGGCTCGCCGGCGACGAGCTCCCCGTTCACCGCGGGCATCGCGGTGCGCACGGTCTCGCCCTGACGGCCGTGGTGGTGCCGGCGCCGGTCGGCGGCGTGCCGCATCCGGCGTTCGATCTTGTCGACCGCGAGGTCGAGCGCCTTGTAGAAGTCGTCCGCACACGCCTCGGCGCGGATCACCGGTCCCCGCGTCCGACAGGTGATCTCCACCTGCTGGCAGTTGTCGTTCTGGCGCGGGTTGCGTTCGTGGTGGAGTTCGACGTCCAGCGAGATGATCTTGCCGTCGTACCGTTCCAACCGCGCCAGTTTCTCTTCGACGTGGTCGCGGAAATGGTCCGGGACCTCGACGTTACGACCGCGGGCGATGATCTGCATGGCACCTCCGGGGGCATGCCTGCGCCGGCCACCGGGCACCTCACGCGAGGCCGGGGCACACCGCTCGGGCATGGCCGACTCGCGGCACCCGGGACGTCGGCAGGCGACCTCCGCGCAGGGATTCCTGCGCGGGACCTGTTCTTCCGACGGCTCCTTTCGCTGCGAGGAATTCCTTGTCACAACAAGGTTTCCTGCCGCGCGACCGCCTGGTGGTGGTCGCTCTGGTGCGGATTGACGTTAGCGCTGTCGTGCGGTTCGGGCTACCCCGGATCGCCGGTGCACAGCATCGGTCTCGGGACCCCACACCTCGCGCTCACCACCCGGCACCCGCACCGACGCCCGGTGC
>CAXUNA010000317.1:0-5201 GCA_964252095.1 uncultured Jatrophihabitans sp.
CCGGTCGCCCGCCTCGTTGACCACCGCACCGATCGGGCGCGCGGCGCGGCGGCGGGCGAGGGAGCCGTCGAGGTTCGCCGCGGCCAGGCGGCGGGCGGCGGCGGGGAGGACGCCCAGGGCCGTGAGCGGCCCGGCGGGCAGCACCGCGAGGGCGACGCCGCCACCCGCGGCGAATCCGACGCCGGCGACGCTCACGACGTCGGGGTGGACGTGGTGGCGGTCCAGCACGCCCAGCACGCCGGCCAGTCGGCGGGCGTACCAGGGCTTGAGGCGGTAGAGACCGGGCGACGGCGCGTGGTCCGACGGGGCGGTCAGCAGGTGCGAGGAGGCCATGTACCCAACCTCGCGGGGCGGCGGCCCCCGCACCTGAGCCCGGAGGCCCGGGTGCGCTGAGTAGTCCTACGGGGTGTCGGACCGAGCCGTGACCCGGAGGGCTTCGCGTCGGCGGCACCGCCGCTGCGGTCCGGTCACGAACGCCGGCGTGGACAACGGTCGCGGCACGGCGTCGGTGCCGACAGTGATCAGCGACGGACGTCGATGACGAACGTCAGGACCGTCGGTGCGCCGGTGATCGACGAGAGATCCGTGGCGACGGTGTGTCGGCCGACGCCCAGCCTGACCAGCTGCTTGTAGCCGCCGAAGGCGGACCGCAGCGCACCGGGATGTCCGAGCGCCACGGACGCGTCCCAGTAGCTTCCGGTCGACCGGCGCACCCTGCTGGTGAACTCGTGGGTACCCACCGCCACGGGGTCTTCCCGGGCCGGGCAGCCGTCGACGGTGAGTGGCGCGGGGGTCACGAGCCGGATGACGTCCTGGCAGATGGCCTCGAGGTTGCCGCTGCTGAACCGGAGGACCGCACCGGCCGCCGTGGTGTAGACGTCATCCGGGTCGTTGTCCTCGGTGCACACGAAGCCGCCGAGATCGACGAGCGCCGCACGCGCGCGGGTGACGCACCGGAAGGTCCGGTTGCCCGCGAGACCCGCGAGAACCGGGAGCAGCAGGACGCCGCCCGTGGTCGCCGCCCGGTCGCACGAGGCCGGTGACGACTGCTGCGCGAACGGCGTCGTCAAGTGCGACATGAGTTGCTGCGTCTGGGCGGTGGCGAGCGACTGGTACCGCCGCGGTCCGACGGCGGCTGCCGCCGGTGCGGCCGCACCGAGGGAGAGGACGCCGATCGTGACAGCTGCCGCCAACGGGGAGACGATGCGCATGCGGGCCCCCTGCCTTCAGCCCGGCGGTGCCGGGCGAGAAGCGCCACCGTGACAGTGCCTCGCCCGCCGCCGCAATACGCGATCCGACGTACGTCACGCCGTGGCGGTGTGAGCGAGGGTCCCGGAACTTGATCAAGTTTTGATGAGCAGGTCCCACGGCGACGTGAATGATCGACGTCGAGCCCCCGGCAGTTCCCGGGCGGGACGGAGGACGCCGTGTCGCGACGGCCGGACCCAGAGCGTGCCGTGGCGGACCCGAGCCGGCGGCCCGCGGACCTCACTGATCGGGAGCAGGATCTGCTCGCCGCGAGCGTGGCTCTGCTGGATCTGTTCGCCGGGGACGGCGTTCCCGCGTGGGGTGTGACGCGTTCCGCCGATGGCGGTTTCGACGACGCCGCGCTCGGGCTCGCCGTCCGGCTGCAACCGTTGCTGGCGCTGCTCGATCGCCTCTGCACCGTGCCGCGGCCGCCGACGCAGGACGCGGTCGAGGCGGTCGAGCGGGTGGGGCTCAGCGTGCGCGAGACGGAGGTGCTCCGGCTGCTCGGCGACGGACTGACGGCGGTGTCGATCGCCCGCGTCCTGCGTATCAGCGAGCGCACGGTCCGCAAGCACCTCGAACACGTCTACGCGAAGACCGGGTGCCATGACCGAGTCCTCGCCGTGCGGTGGGCACGTGACGTCGGGCTGACCCGCTAACCCGGCCAGCCCAGCTCGACGAGCCCCACGCCGATCTCGGCCAGCAGTACGCGGAAGGGCGGCAGGGACAGCCCGACGACGGTGTGGTGGTCGCCGTCGACGCGGTCGACGAACCAGCCGCCCAGGCCGTCGATCGTGAACGCCCCGGCGACCTGCTGCGGTTCGCCGGTCGCGACGTAGGCGGCGATCTCGTCGGGAGTGGGCCGGCCGAAGTGCACCGTGGTCGAGGCCACCCGCTCGGCGCTGCGCGCGACCTCACCGCCGGACACCCGCAGCACGCAGTGGCCGGTGTGCAGCACGCCCGTCCGGCCCGCGATCACGGCCCACCGCTCGGCCACCGCGGCATCGGTGCCCGGCTTGCCCAGCGCGCGCCCGTCGACGTCGAGCAGCGAGTCGCAGCCGAGCACCACGGCGTCGCCGTCGATCCGCGCCGCCACGTCGGCGGCCTTCGCGGCCGCGAGGACGTGGGTCAGTTCGGCGACCGACGTCGTCCCCACCGCGGCCCCGACGGCGTCCTCGTCCACGTCGCTGACCACGACGTCGAACGGGATCCCGGCGGCGGTCAGGGTCGCGCGGCGGGCGGGGGAGGAGGAGGCCAGGACGAGTCGCACGCCGCGATTCTCACCTGCGTCGGTAGGGTCGTGTGCCGTGACCTCACAGCACCCGCTCGCCGACGTCGGCGTCATCGGCGGTTCCGGCTTCTACTCGCTGCTCGACGACGCGGAGACGGTGTCCATCGACACCCCCTACGGCCCGGCCGCCGGGGACCTCACCATCGGTGAGCTCGGCGGCAAGCGCGTCGCCTTCCTCCCGCGGCACGGCACCGACCACCGCTTCCCGCCGCACAACGTGCCCTACCGGGCGAACCTGTGGGCGCTGAAGAAGGCCGGCGTCAAGCAGATCGTCACCGGCTCGGCCGTGGGCTCGCTCAAGGCCGAGTACGGGCCCGGCACCCTCGTCGTCCCCGACCAGATCGTCGACCGCACCTGGGGTCGGCCGTGGACCTACGTCCCCGACGACAACGGCGTCGCGCACGCGCCGTTCGCCGACCCGTACGACGCCGCCGGCCGCGCGGCCGCGAAGCGCGGCGCCGAGAAGGCCGGCATCGAGATCGTCGACGGCGGCACGCTCGTCGTCATCAACGGCCCGCGGTTCTCCTCGCGCGCCGAGTCGCTGGACTACCAGCGCGCGGGTTACACGATCGTCGGCATGACCGGCATGCCCGAGGCGGTGCTCGCCCGCGAGCTGGCGCTGCCGTTCACCGCGCTCGCGCTGGTCACCGACCACGACGCCGGTGTCGGCGCGGGTGAGGGCGTCACCCACCACGAGGTGCTCGAGCAGTTCGCGGCGAACCTGCCCAAGCTGCGCGACCTGCTCGAGGCGACGATCGCCCAACTGTCCGACGACGTCGGTGGTTCCGAGGCGGCGACGATCTACGACGCCGCGCCCCCGCCGTTCGACCTCCCGTAGCTCTTGAAGGTCCTCGTCACCGGCGGCGCCGGCTTCATCGGGCGCCACGTCGTCGACGTCGCGCTCGAGCGCGGCCTCGACGTCCGGGTGCTCGACTCACTGCGCCCGGACGTCCACCGCACCGCTCCGGCCCCGCTGCCGGACGGGGTCGAGCTGCAGGTCGGTGACGTGCGCGACGCCGCCGCCGTCGACCGCGCGCTCGCCGGGGTCGACGGCGTCTGCCATCTCGCGGCCAAGGTGGGGCTCGGGGTCGACGTCTCCGACCTGCCTGACTACGCCGATTCCAACGACCACGGCACGGCGTCGCTGCTCGCGGGTGTCGCGCGGGCGGATCTTGGTCGGGTGGCGCTCGCGAGCTCGATGGTGGTCTACGGCGAGGGCCGGGCGCGGTGCGACGAGCACAGCCTGGTGACCCCCGCCGCCCGGCGGGAGAGCGAACTCGCGGCAGGACGGTTCGAGCCGCCGTGCCCCGTGTGCGGGAAACCGTTGCATCCTGCACTGGTCGGCGAGGACACCCCGCTCGACCCCCGCAACGCCTACGCCGCCACCAAGGCCGCGCAGGAGTACCTCACGACGTCGTGGGCACTCGCCACCGGCGGCCGCGCGGGGATGTTGCGCTACCACAACGTCTACGGCCCGGGTCTTCCCCGGGACACCCCGTATGCCGGCGTCGCCGCGATCTTCCTGTCCGCCGCGCGTCGGGGTGACGCGCCACAGGTGTTCGAGGACGGCGGCCAGCGGCGCGATTTCGTCCACGTCCGCGACGTCGCCACCGCGACCGTGCTCGCCCTCGAGGCGACCGCGGGCCAGGACCCTCCCACGCGCGCCTACAACGCGGGATCGGGCACGGTGCGCACGGTCGGTGACATGGCGGCGGCGCTCGCGCGGGCCGTCGACGCGCCCGAGCCGGTCGTCACCGGGCGGTTCCGGCTGGGCGACGTCCGGCACATCACCGCGGACAGTGCCCGGGCCCGGGCCGAGCTGGGCTGGACCCCGGCCGTCGACTTCGAGGACGGCATGCGGGAACTCGCCGCGTCCTGAGAGGCCCTAGGCGGGCACCACGACCGGCAGCCGCAGAGCGTTCAGCGCCGGCAACCGCACCGGCTCGGGTGCGGGGTCGGACTTGCCCGGCAGTAGGTCGATGCGGACGTCACCGTCGTCGACGGCGGGCGACACCTGCACGGTGACGGTGGTGCCGGGCCGGCTGCGGCGCACGGCGTCGACGAGGGAGGTGACCAGGCGGCGGCCGAGATCGTCGCCCGTGGCCCCGAGCAGACGCACCTGGACCGCGGTGTCACCCCGGACGTTGACGCCGACCCCGCGCAGCCGCATCAGCGGCTCCAGCGCCGCGACGGCGTCACCGAGCACGTCGGCGAGCCGGGCGGGCTCCCACCGCGGCACGACGAGCGAGCGGGCGGCGTGGTCCGGTGAGGCGGTGGCGAGGTCGAACAGGTCGTCGACCACGGCGACCAGCCGCTCGAGTTCGACCCGCACGCCGACGGGCGCGCCGGGGACGTCCTCGCCGTCCAACGGGTCGGTCATGGCTCGCAGCACGGTGAGCGGGGCGTGCAGGTCCTGCGACACCCAGGCGATCAGCCGGCGGCGGGACTCGTCGAGCGCGTGGTCGCGGGCCCGGGTCTCCTGCAGGTCGCGGGCGAGCACCGACAGGTCGGAGCGGACGTCCTCGAGTTCGGACAGCAGCGGGCGGCCGGGGGCCCGGTCGAGAGCGAGCCCGCCCACCATCCCGCCGACGCTGGCCCGCAGCTCACGCTGCGCGCGGGCGAACCGGCGCTGGCGCGCTCGGTCAAGATGGAGCCCGGCGCC
>CAXUNA010000318.1:0-5164 GCA_964252095.1 uncultured Jatrophihabitans sp.
CCGTGGCCCTGCTGGCGATCGGCGCCGACCTGCTGCCCCGCCAGGCCGCGACCGGGCGCGGTGGCCGCCGCACGCGGTGGATCGCGATGGGCATCGTGCTCGTCGCCGTCGTCGCGGTCGCCGGCGGATACCTGTTCTCGCTGCAGTCGAGGTCCTCGGCCGAGAGCGCGCTCGCCGCGGCACAGGACCGGCAGCACTCGCTGCAGGTCACCCAGCAGTCGTTCGCCCAGCTGACCACGACGAAGAAGCAGGCCACCGCGTTGCGCGACCGGCTGGCCGCGGTGATGAGGAACGACGTGCCGTGGGCGACGTTGCTCACCGAGGTCGACTCCGTGCCCGGTGGCGTCGCCCTCACCGACGTGCAGATGCAGACGGCCGCTCCGGTCGCGGCGGGCACGGCGGCCGGCACGACCACGCCGGGTGCGGTCGGCACGCTGACGCTGAGCGGCACCGGTCCGGACAAGGCCGCGATCGCCGGGTTCGTCGACCAGCTGACCAAGCTCGCCGGCCTCGCCAACCCGTTGCTCTCGTCCGTCACCGAGAGCACCGACGGCAAGGGCTTCACCTTCAGCGCGCAGGTCGACGTCACCGCCGCCCTGCTCGCCACGACCCCCAACCGCTGGACCACGACCACAGGAGGCGGCAAGTGAGCACCACCCTGCAGTTCCCGGGCCGCGCCCGCACCGCCACCGCCACCGCGACGCCGGGGATGTCGCGCGAGAAGCTCTGGCTCCCGGTGGCGATCGTCCTCGCCGCGCTGGTCGCGATCGCCAGCTGGATGCTGCTGATCTCGCCGGTGCGTGACGCGACGTCGGGACTCACCGCCCAGACCGGGAGCGTCACCGCCCAGGCCGACCAGCTGCAGCAGCAGGTCACCCAGCTCCAGGGCGAACAGGCGGACCTGCCGACCTACGTCGCGCAGCTGTCGGCCGCCCGGGCCGCCCTGCCCGCCGACACCGGACTCCCGACGCTGCTCCGCACCCTGCAGAGCCTCGGCGGCACGACCGGCACCTCGGTCTCGGCGCTCACCGCCACCGCCCCGACGCTCGTCAACGCCGACGGCAGCGCCGCCGCGAGCGCGACGCCGACGGCCGGGAGCCTCTACGAGCTGCCGGTCACGATCACCGCGGGCGGCACGGCCGCGAACCTGCGCGTCTTCCTCGAGAAGCTGCAGCGGGAGCAGCCGCGGGCGTTGCTGATCAGCGACGTGCACCTGGCCCAGGGCACCGACGGTCTGCAGCTGGACGTCAGCGCCACCGCGTTCATCCAGCCCGCGGCGACCAACGGCGGCGGGTGACCCGTGAGGTTCGGAAGGGCAGCAACCGCCGGCGGTGACGAGGGGTTCACGCTCGTCGAGACCCTCGTGTCGGTCGCGATCATCGCCGTCGTCATGCTCGGCGTCGGAGCGGCGTTCATCGCCACCGCCTCCGGCACCGACGCCGCGGGCTCGCGGCAGGTCGCGGCCCGGGTCGCCACCGACGGACTCGACCTCGTCCACGCGCTCGGGGTCAACGGCGTCACCACCGGCCGCGGCCTGACCAGCACCCAGACGCAGTGGACGGGACGTCCGAGCGCCGTGAGCACCCTCTTCGGCACCCTGTCCATGGCCTACGACGCGACGGCCACCGCCGACTCCGGGAAGGTGGCATGCACCGCCGCGGTCACGACGTCCTGTGCCGCCCTGCCCACCACGCCGACCGCCGTGCCGGTCGACGGCGTCGTCTACAACCAGTCCTTCTACATCGCCTCCTGCTTCCTGAACTCGGCCCAGACCTGCCTCGGCGGCGCGATCGCCGGCACGGTGCCGATGGACGACGTCGTCGTCGCCGTGACGTGGAAGAGCAAGGCCTGCGCGAAGAACACGTGTTCCTACGCCGTGTCGACGCTCATGGCCGACACGACCGTCGACCCGCAGTTCAACACCAACCTGCAGGTGCCCGCCCCCGTGGTGAGCGCCCTGAACGTCGCGGCCATGGACGGGACCGAGATCGTGTCCGGTCTCAAACCGGTGGTCACCAGCACGAGCACGCTCTTCTACTCGGCCACCGGACTGCCCACCGGGATCACCGTCAACCCGCAGACGGGTGAGTTGACCGGCACGTTGACGAACCCGACCGCCCCCGTCACGTCCACCGTGCGGATCACGGTCACCGACGCGTTCGGCCAGGCGGGCTTCACCGAGTTCCCCTGGATCGTCAACCCGACTCCCAAGCTCGTCAACGGCACCGCCCCCCTGCTCGCGAGCATCGACCTCAACAGCGTCCTCGCCCACACCGGTGGGACCGGTGCCTCGACGTGGGCCTGCACCGGGCTCCCGCTCGGGCTGACCCTCGACGCGACCAGCGGTGTGCTGAGCGGGCTGACCTCGCTGCTCACGGCCGTGAAGCCGGTCTGCACCGTCACCGACAGCCGCAAGCTCAGCGCCTCGGCGACGCTCTCGCTGACGCCCCTGCCGACGCTGACGCTGTCCACCAGCGTGCTGCCCGCGATGAAGCGCAGCACCGCCTACCCGTCGTTGCTCACGCTCTCGGCGAGCGGCTGCGTCCTGAGCTGCACCTGGACCAACACCGGGCTCGCGGCGGCCGGCATGAAGCTGACCGCGAGCGGCACGACCGCCACCGTCAGCGGCACGACTCCGAGCGCCACGGTCGCCAAGAACTACCCGGTGACGATCACGGTCACCGACGGTCTCGGGCGCGCCATGACGTACACGGCCACCTGGAAGGTCTCCTGATGCGACGACCCACCCCGCGACGCCGGGGCCGGTTCCACGACCTGCGGCACGACGACAGCGGTTTCACCCTCACCGAGCTGATGGTCAGCATGGCGATCATGGGCGTCGTCATGGTGCTCGTCGTCGGCGGCGTGCTGCTGGCGAGCGGCACGTCGGCGCGGGTCGACGCCGCCGGCACGGCCCAGCAGCAGGTGCACGCCGCGTTCGACAAACTCGACCGGCAGGTCCGCTGGGCCGACACGTTCAGCAAGCCAGGCACGGTCGGGACCAGCACGTACGTCGAGTGGCTGTACACCGCCAGCGGTGCGGCGTCGTGCTACCAGCTGCGGCTCGACAGTGCGACGCAGAAGCTGTCCGAGCGGTCGTGGGTCCAGGGTTCGCCGACCGCCGCGACCCCGTGGCAGCTCCTCGCCGACCGCGTGAGGACCGCCGCCGGCGCCACGGGGCCGTTCACCCCGGTCACGGTCACCCCCGGTGCACCGGTCACGTTGACCCGCTTGAGGATCCAGATCACGTCGACCGGCGGCGGCACCAAGCTCACCGACGCCGTGACGCACGACGTCACCTACACGGCGGTCAACTCCGGCGGGGTGGCCTACAGCCCGACCACGTGCTCCGAAGGAAGGCCCACCTCATGACCCGGCGTCCGTCGACCCGCCCCGCCCGGCGGTGGTCCACCCTGCGTGCCGACGGTGACCGCGGATCGCTCGTCCTCGCGATGCTCGTGACGCTGGTCGCGACCTCCGTGGCGGCGCTGATCCTGCCGGTCCTCATCACCTCGACGAAGTCGACCACCTTCGACGACCGGCGCACCCAACAACTCGCGGCGGCCGAGTCCGGCGTGCAGACGATCGTCGCGCGCATCCGCGGTTCGGTCGACGCCACGGGTACGCCGGGCACCGGTCTGCTGAGCGCCCTGCCCTGCGGTGACGTCATCGGCAGCGTGCTCGGCTCGGCCAAGCTGCGGTTCAAGGCGAACGTCCAGTACTACAACGGTGATCCCAACATCCTCGACGCCCTCGGCAAGCCGGTCGCGAAGGTGGTGACCTGCGCCGTCGCCCTCGGCAAGGGCGTGGTCGCGACCCCCGGCTTCGCCAAGATCGTTGCCTGGGGCACCGATGTCGCCGGTGCCGATCCGGCCACGGTGGCCAACCGCCGGGTCGAGGCGACCTACGTCGTCAAGACCACCAACGCCAACATCGTCGGCGGCCTGTTCCGCGTGAACAAGCCCGCGACGGCGAAGAACGACCTCTGCCTCGACGCCGGTTCCAACCCGCAGGTCGGTGGCGCCGTCACGGTCCAGCTGTGCGACAGCAGCTCGCCGTCCCAGATCTGGGCCTACAACAAGACGTTGACCGTCTCGCTGGTGTCCTCGCGGGTGAAGGACGCCAGTGGCGTCGTGACGTCCGAGGGCCTGTGCATCGACGGCTCGGCGTCGGAGGACCTCAAGGTCGCCCTGACACTCGGCGCCTGCGGCACGACGTCCACGCCGAGCCGGCAGATGTGGAGCATGAACGACAACGCCAGCATGGAGGGCACGAAGACCAACGGCCTGGACCGCAACGGCCGGTGCTGGGCGGTCAACGTCGCCGACTCGCCCGGAAGCTCGGTCGTGCTCACCGACCAGTGCACGGTGAGCCCGTACGGCAACAAGTACCACTGGATCCCCGAGGCGGCGGTCGGTGCGGGTGCGTCGGGTGCCACCTACGGCGAACTGGTCGACTACAAGCAGTTCGGCCGGTGCCTCGACATCACGAACGTCCAGGTGGACTCGAAGTACCTCATCGCCTGGCCGTGCAAGCAGCAGCCCGATCCCACCAAGGTGCTGTGGAACCAGCGGTGGACGTTGCCGACCATCGGGGCCGACGGCACCGGTGTCGGGCAGATCTACACCGTCAGCGGCAACGACCAGCAGAAGTACTGCCTGACCAGCCCGTTGACCGCGGCGGCCCACAACTACGTCGTCGTCAAGCTGTGCCCGGCCACCGTCACGCAGGCGACGAAGTGGACGGTGCGCACGCAGACCGGGTCGATGGACACGAACTTCCAGATCGAGGACTGGTCGGGCGACCACGTCACCAAACCCGGCCTGTGCCTGCAGCCCACCGACCCGACCGCCACCCCGCCGGACCTCGCGGCGGAGGGCACCTCGATCAGCAAGATCGTCGTGGCCGCGTGCACGCGTTCCACGCTGCAGAAGTGGAACGCCCCGCCGGACCTCGAGCAGCCCAGCATCAAGGACCAGAGCGAGAAGTGACCCGCGGTGATCACGGGGAGCGCGACCGGCGCGGTCTCCCCCGTGGTCACCGCGGTCTCAGCGGCGGGTGACCATGGCCAGCAGGTGGTCGCGGCGGGCCTCGAGGATCTCGGTCGGGGCCGACGCCGAGGGCGGGCCGGGCACGGCGCGGCGGATCTCGGCGTGCACCTGCG
>CAXUNA010000319.1:0-5157 GCA_964252095.1 uncultured Jatrophihabitans sp.
GGACGACGACGAACTCGGCGAACGAGCCGTCGTGGGTGAACCCGGGCTGGGTCTGGTGCGGGCAGACCTGGCCGTCGCCCGCGCGGCACTGCTCGCACCGGCCGCAGGCTTCGACGAACGGCGCGGTGACGCGGGCGCCGGCGGCCCAGCCGCGCACGTCGGGCCCGACGGCTGCGACCGTGCCCGCGAACTCGTGGCCCGGCACGTGCGGCAGCGTGATGTCGGGATCGTGGCCGCGCCAACCGTGCCAGTCGCTGCGGCAGACGCCGGTGGCCTCGACCCGGACCACGGCGCCGTCGACCGGGACCGTCGGGTCCGGCACCTCGTGGATCCCGGGCACCGCACCGAAGGACTCGACCACCACGGCGCGCACCGCACGACCCTAAGCGCTTTCCGCGTCCGTCACCGACGCGCCTCGGTTCGTTCCGGGGGGACGTGGGTACCGTCGCACACGTGCTGGGACCCATGCACCCCGCGGTGGCGGCTGCCCAGAGGTGGCGTGCGCACCGCGTGACACCTGGTCGTCGCGTCTGCGAGTCGGCCCTGCGCGAGGGAGACGAGTGACCACCGCCGAGGGCCCTGACAGTGGGTCCACCCGCGCCCGGATCGTCGCGAGTGCGATGGCCCTGTTCGCCGAGCACGGTTACGACCGGACCACCATGCGCGCCATCGCGGCCGACGCCGGGTTGTCCGTCGGCAACGCGTACTACTACTTCGCCTCCAAGGAACACCTGATCCAGGGGTTCTACGACCAGGTCAACGCCGAGCACCACGTCCGCGCGCTCGAGGTCGTCGCGACCACCACCGACTTCAGTGAGCGACTGGCGGGGGTCCTCGACGCCTGGGTCGACGTGTCGATGCCGCACCACGCGTTCGCCGCGCAGTTCTTCCGCCACGCCGCCGACCCGAACTCACCGATGAGCCCGTTCTCCGAGGAGTCCAGTCCCATCCGGGCGAGTTCGGTCTCGAACATGGCGGCGGTCGTCGAGGGTTCGGACATCAAGGCCGACGCCGACCTGCTCGCCCGCCTACCGAACCTGTTGTGGCTGTACCAGATGGGGATCGTGCTGTTCTGGGTCTACGACTCCTCCGAGGGCGCCGCCCGTACCCGCCTGCTGATCGAACGCTCCGTGCCGCTCGTCGAACGGTTGTTGCGACTCTCGCGCTACCGCCTGTTGCAGCCGGTCACCCGGCAGACCCTGCAGCTGCTCGACGACCTCGGCTGGCGCGACTTCGCCTGACCCGCGCGCTCAGCAGAGCGTCGCGTCGCGGACCGTGGTGTCGAGGCTGTCGAGCAGGTCGAACTGCGGGCCGGTGCGGGGCAGCTCCCACCGGAAGAAGTACGCGGCGGCGCTGCGCTTGCCGTCGTAGAACTCGCCGTCCTTGCCCGCGGCCGCGAGCACCTGCTGCAACCACAACCAGGCGACGACGACGTGGCCCGTGGCCTCCAGGTGCACGCTCGCGTTGGCCAGCGTGACGGCCGGGTCGCCCGCGGCGTGCAGTTTCTGGGTCGTGGCGACGAACCGGTCGAGCGCGGCGCCGAGCTCCGCGGCGTACTGCGGCGCGAGGTCGTGGGCGTCACGGACCGTGGCGCGGACGGCGGACTCCAGCGCGCGCAGGCCGGCGCCGCCGTTCAGGGCGAGCTTGCGGCCGAGCAGGTCGAGGGCCTGGATGCCGTGGGTGCCCTCGTGGATCGGGTTGAGCCGGTTGTCGCGGTAGAACTGCTCGACCGGGTAGTCGCGGGTGTACCCGTACCCGCCGTGCACCTGGATGGCGAGGTCGTTGGCCGCGAGACACCACTGCGAGGGCCAGCTCTTCGCGATCGGCGTGAGCACCTCGAGCAGGGTGTGGGCGTCGGCGCGATCGTTGCCGTCAGCAGCGGTCTCGGACTCGTCGACGAGGCGTGACGTGTACAGCCCGAGCGCCATCCCGCCCTCCACGTACGCCTTCTGGGCCAGCAGCATCCGCCGCACGTCGGCGTGCTCGATGATCGGGACCTGCGGCGAGGACGGGTCCTTGTCGCCGAGCGGCCGGCCCTGCGGGCGGTTCCGCGCGTAGTCCAGCGAGTGCAGGTACCCGGTGTAACCGAGGGCGGTGGCGCCGAGCCCGACGCCGATGCGGGCCTCGTTCATCATGTGGAACATCAGCGCCAGGCCGCGGTGCTCGGCGCCGACCAGGTAGCCCACCGCGCCCGGCTCGCCACCCGGCCGGTGCACGCCCTCGCCGAGGTTGAGCAGGGTGTTGGTGGTGCCGCGGTAGCCCATCTTGTGGTTGAGCCCGGCGAGCACGACGTCGTTGCGTTCGGCGTCGTCGAGGAACCGCGGCACGACGAACAACGAGATCCCCTTGACGCCCGCGGGTCCCCCAGGGATCTTCGCGAGCACGAGGTGCACGATGTTCTCGGAGAGTTCGTGCTCGCCCGCCGAGATCCACATCTTGTTGCCGAACAGGCGGAAGGTGCCGTCGTCCTGCGGCACGGCGCGGGTGGTGATGTCCGCGAGCGACGAGCCCGCCTGTGGCTCGGACAGGCACATCGTGCCGGTGTAGCGGCCGTCGAGCATCGGCTTGACCCACCGCTCGATCTGCTCCTCGGACCCGTGCGCCAGCAACAGGTTCGCGTTCGCGAGCGTGAGGAACGGGTAGGCGGAGGTGGCGGTGTTCGCGGCCTGGAACCAGGCGAGCACCGCGCGCCCGACGGTGAACGGCAACTGCATGCCCCCGACCGCCTCGTCGAACGTCGCGGTGAGCAGACCGGACGCCGCGAACGCGTCGAGGGCCTCCTTCACCTCCGGGATCAGCACCACTGCCCCGTCGACGACGTGTGGCTCGGCGAGATCGGCCTTACGGTTGTGGGTCGCGAACTTCTCCGTCGCGATCTGCTCGGCGAGGTCGAGCACGGCGTCGAACGTCTCGCGCGAGTGGTCGGCGAACCGGTCACGGGAGGTCAGCGAGGCCACGTCGAGCCACTCGTGCAGCAGGAAGTCGAGGTCACGGCGGGAGAGGATGAGCGAGCGCACGGTCCCGACTCTAGGTCGTGCTCCGGACCGGGTGGGCCGCGCGGACGGTGTCACACCACCCGACGGAACGGGCGGGCCCGAGCGCCTCCCGGCACGCCCCGGAAACGTTCACAGCGCGCCGCCATTGCCGTGAAGTTAGGGTGTGCCGTTCGTCGTCGTCCGGAGGGTTTCCCGTGTTCGTGCAGGTCGCGTCGTCCCCGGCGCAGTCCCCGGGGAGCGCAGCGTGAGCATCGCGACCTGGTGGTTCGTCGGCATCCTGCTGACGGTCGCGGCGGCGGCCTGGTTCCTCGTGGTCCGACCGCGCCGGGCCTCCCGCTGGTTCCGGCGTGGCGTCGCGGGCCTCGCGGTCTGCGCGAGCGTGCTCGGTGTCGCCGACGGCGTCAATGCCTACTTCTCCTACCTGCCGACGTTCGGCGACGTGTTCGAGGCGGCCGTCGGTCAGGCCGGCCGCGTCCCGTTCACCACGGTCCACGACACCGTCCGACCCCACCCGCACGGCGAGGTCGTGCAGTTCGACATCCCCGACCGGGGCAGCGGTTTCGGCGCCAGCGAGGCGATGGTCTGGTTGCCGCCGCAGTACTTCAGCGAGCCGGACGCGCGCTTCCCGGTCGTCTACCTGTTCCACGGCTCGCCGGGTGTCCCGGCCGACTGGTTCCAGGGCGGCCGGGCGGCCCAGGCGGGGCTCGCCGCGGCGAAGGAGAACCGGCCCGCGATCATCGTCGCCCCCCGCATGAGCCACGGCTGGCTCGACGACCCCGAGTGCGTCGACGGCATCCACACCAGGGTGGACAGTCACTTCGTCCTCGACGTCGTCCCCGCGGTCGACGCCGGGATGCGCACCCGCGCCGACCGCGCCGACCGGGTGCTCGGCGGCATGTCGGCCGGGGGTTACTGCGCGCTGGAACTGGGTCTCACCCACCGCGACCTCGCGGCGACGATCATCGACATGAGCGGGCTGACCGAGCCGACCCACACCGGCGGTCCGAGCGCCCTGTTCGGCACGGACGCGGCGCAGGTGGAGCGCCGACTCGCCGAGACCTCACCCGCGGTGTACGCGCCGACGCTCGCCGCGGCGCCGCAGACCCGGATCTGGTTCGACGTCGGGCGCAGCGACGGCGAGACCCGCGGCCCGATCACGGCGATCGCGCCGGTACTGCGCTCGCGCGGGTTCGAGGTCGGCGTGCACCTGCGCCCGGGCGCGCACACGTTCCACGTCTGGGCCCCGGCGCTCCGTGAGGCCCTGCCGTGGGCGCTCGCGCCGACCGCGGGCCGCGACGCCTGAGCGCCGGTCAGAGCTCGTCGCGCCAGCGGGTGGCGTCGGTCGCCTCCGCGACGCGGGTGGCGAGCAGGGCGAGCGATCCGCCGAGGGTGAGCGCCACGCAGTGGCCGATGCCGGTGAACGACGGGTCGAGGACCAACGGCAGGGCGACGTACGCGACCAGGACGCAGACGTAGAGCGGCCGCCACCCGCGCGGCACCCGGGCGACGACGAACGCGGCGAGGCAGACCAGGCCGTAGCTGACGCCGACGTCGATCTCGTGCAGCACGTTGGCCCGGCTGAGGTTGCCGTGGGCGATGCCCGCCGCGAGCCCGGTGGCGACGACGAGGGTCGCGCCGATGTGGCCGAACAGCGCCACGATCACCGTCGCGATCCGGCCGACCCAGCGCTGCGCCGCGGCGTAGACGAGCGTGAGGAACGGCAGCAGCCACAGGCCCCAGGGCGACGACACCACGAACGCGCTCGCGAGCAGCACCGTCAGCGGCCGCTGCCGCAGGTTCGCGAGGTTGGTGCTGCTCGACGCCACGACCGAGTCGTAGGTGTCGCGGCCCATGACCAGCAGCACGACGGTCACGCCGACGAGCACGACCGCGTAGCCGAGGGCGAGGTCGCTGTGCCCGACCAGCCGCCCGGCGTCGACGAGACCCCGCCGGCCACGCGCGAGACCCGCTGCGACCCGGCCGCTGTCGGCGGCGTCGCCGGCCCGGTCCAGCGGCTGCGTACGCGAGGTCACCGATCCAGGATGACATCCGGTGCCGTCGGTTGGCGCGTCGTGCCGTTCCCGCCTACCGTTCCCCCGCCCGGGCCGCACGCGCCGGGGCGGGCGGAGTCGAGCAGTGTCGGGAACGCACACCCTGCGAC
>CAXUNA010000320.1:0-5112 GCA_964252095.1 uncultured Jatrophihabitans sp.
CGCGGGGGTTGGGGGGTGCTGGCCGCGTTCCCCCCCCCACCCCCCGGGCGCGGGGCGGGCCGTCCCGGGGGGGGCGGGCCCGTCGTCGTGGGTGAGCAGGTCGTGGGTGAGCAGGTCGTGGGTGAGCAGCCGGACCCGGACGGCATCCTGCGCCGGCAGGCCGCACGGGTGGTCGTGCTCGACCGCCGTGGCCGCACGCTGCTGTTCCGCGGCGGCGACCCCGGCCGTCCGGAGGCCGGCACCTGGTGGTTCACCCCGGGCGGCGGACTCGAGGCGGGGGAGACGCCGGTCCAGGCCGCGGTGCGCGAGGTGGCCGAGGAGGTCGGGCTGGACGTCAGTGGCCGGCTCGAGGGTCCGGTGTGGGAGCGCGACACCGCGTTCGAGTTCGAGGGGCTCCCGGTGCAGCAGCACGAGGTCTTCTTCCTGGCCCGGCTCGATCTCGACGGCGACCGCGTCGTCCCCGACCGTCGCGGCTGGACCGACCTGGAACTGCGCTCGGTCCTCGAGCAGCGGTGGTGGACCCGCACGGCACTGACGGAGACCTCCGACCTGGTCTTCCCCGACGGCCTCGCCGCCCGCCTCGACACCTGGCTCGCCGGCTCCCACCCCGCCTGGTGAGCGACCGGCACGTTCCCCGACCGGTTGGAACGTGCACAACCCGCACCGCGCCCCGACCCGGGCACCCGGCCGCGCAGCACTGCTGCAGCGGTGCGGCCGGGGCGACGCGGATGCAGCAGTGCTGCCGCCGGGTCCGGCCGGCGGGGGTGCGCAGGGACACCCGACCCCCGTCTTTGCACCGCCTGCGACGACTGCGTACAGTGGACCCCTGTGCCCGGAGTGATCCGGGCCCATCCGCGCGCCCATCGTTCCGGGCGCCCGGCATCACGGTGGTCGACCAGGCTCTCACGGGCTCGGGACCAGGCCGTGGAGGCCGGGGGCCCGTGTGGCGCAGCAGGAGATCCGGGTGACCGATCCGGCGGGGAAACCCGTCGGGGCTCAGTCACGGAGATCGGGCGCGACACGCCCGACTGCGTGTACCGGGCAAGTCGGAAGACCCGGGGATTCCCGCGGGTCTCAGAGCTTCGTTGACACATCGACAGGGAGAACGTAGGCCGCATGCCCACGATCAATCAGCTGGTCCGCAAGGGTCGGCAGGACAAGATCGAGAAGACCAAGACCCCCGCGCTCAAGGGGTCGCCCCAGCGTCGTGGGGTGTGCACGCGCGTCTACACGACCACCCCGAAGAAGCCGAACTCCGCGCTGCGCAAGGTCGCCCGCGTGAAGCTCACCTCCGGCGTCGAGGTCACCGCGTACATCCCCGGTGTGGGTCACAACCTGCAGGAGCACTCGATCGTGCTCGTGCGCGGCGGCCGGGTGAAGGACCTCCCCGGCGTCCGCTACAAGATCATCCGTGGCTCGTTGGACACCCAGGGTGTCCGCGGTCGCAAGCAGTCACGCTCCCGCTACGGGGCGAAGAAGGAGAAGAGCTGACATGCCTCGCAAGGGACCCGCTCCGAAGCGCCCGCTCGTCGTCGACCCGGTCTACGGCTCGCCGCTGGTGACCCAGTTGGTCAACAAGGTGCTGCTCTCGGGCAAGAAGTCGCTGGCCGAGAAGACCGTCTACGGCGCGCTCGAGGGCTGCCGCGAGAAGAACGGCACCGACCCGGTCGTCACGCTCAAGCGCGCGCTCGACAACGTCAAGCCGTCGATCGAGGTCAAGAGCCGTCGCGTCGGTGGCGCCACCTACCAGGTGCCGATCGACGTCCGGCCGGGCCGCAGCACCACCCTCGCCCTGCGTTGGCTGATCATGTACTCCCGCGCCCGCCGCGAGAAGACGATGACCGAGCGCCTCATGAACGAGCTGCTCGACGCCAGCAACGGCCTCGGCGCGAGCGTCAAGCGCCGCGAGGACACGCACAAGATGGCCGAGTCGAACAAGGCCTTCGCGCACTACCGCTGGTGACGATCCACATCTCCACGGCACTGCGGGCCGACCAGCGATCCTGGGCAGGCCCGCTCCACGCTTCGAGCACGACCGAGAAAGAGAGGGTGTGACCACCCACCATGGCAACGGCCACCAATGACCTCGCCAAGCTGCGCAACATCGGCATCATGGCGCACATCGACGCCGGCAAGACCACCACGACCGAGCGCATCCTCTTCTACACCGGCATCAACTACAAGATCGGCGAAGTCCACGACGGCGGCGCCACGATGGACTGGATGGAGCAGGAGCAGGAGCGCGGCATCACCATCACGTCCGCCGCGACGAAGTGCTCCTGGAAGAACCACGACATCAACATCATCGACACCCCCGGGCACGTCGACTTCACGGTCGAGGTGGAGCGCTCGCTCCGCGTCCTCGACGGTGCGGTCGCGGTCTACGACGGTGTCGCCGGTGTCGAGCCGCAGACCGAGACCGTGTGGCGGCAGGCGGACAAGTACAACGTCCCGCGCATGTGCTTCGTCAACAAGCTCGACCGCACCGGTGCCGACTTCTTCCGCTGCGTGCAGATGATGAAGGACCGGCTCAACGCCAACACCCTCGTGCTGCAGATCCCGATCGGCAACGAGGGCGACTTCATCGGCGTCGTCGACCTGCTCGAGATGCGCGCGCTCGTCTGGCGCGGCGAGACCAAGATCGGCGAGGACTACACGGTCGAGGAGATCCCGGCCGACCTCGCGGACCAGGCCGCCCAGTGGCGCGAGACGTTGCTCGAGACCCTCGCCGACGTCGACGACGCGATCGCCGAGCGGTACCTCGAGGGCGAGGACATCCCCGTCGCCGACCTCAAGGCCGCCATCCGGCGCGCCACGATCGCCGACAAGATCAACCCGGTGCTCACCGGCTCCGCGTTCAAGAACAAGGGCGTCCAGCCGATGCTCGACGCGGTCGTCGACTACCTGCCCTCGCCGCTCGACGTCGGTGCCATCCACGGCACGCTGATGGACGGCGAGACCGAGGCCTCGCGCGACCCGAACAGCTCCGAGCCGCTCGCCGGCCTGGCGTTCAAGATCGCCACCGACCAGCACCTCGGCAAGCTCACCTTCGTGCGGCTGTACTCCGGCGTGCTGGAGAACGGCTCGCAGGTCCTGAACTCCACCAAGGACCGCAAGGAGCGGATCGGCAAGATCTACCAGATGCACGCGAACAAGCGTGAGGAACTGCCCCGCGCCAGCGCGGGCGACATCATCGCGGTGGCGGGTCTGAAGCAGACCACCACCGGTGACACCCTGTCCGACCCGCAGAAGCCGGTCGTGCTGGAGTCGATGACCTTCCCCGCGCCCGTCATCTCGGTGGCCATCGAGCCGAAGACCAAGGCCGACCAGGAGAAGCTCGGCGTCGCGATCCAGAAGCTCGCCGAAGAGGACCCGACGTTCCAGGTCAACAACGACGAGGAGACCGGGCAAACGATCATCGCGGGCATGGGGGAACTCCACCTGGAGATCCTCGTCGACCGCATGAAGCGCGAGTTCCACGTCGAGGCCAACGTCGGCAAGCCGCAGGTGGCCTACCGCGAGACGATCCGCCGGGTCGTCGAGCGCGAGGACTACACGCACAAGAAGCAGACCGGCGGCTCCGGCCAGTTCGCGAAGGTCCAGATCAAGCTCGAGCCGTTGAGCATGGCCGACGACGGCCCCAGCTACGAGTTCGTGAACGCGGTCTCCGGCGGTCGCATCCCGAAGGAGTACATCCCCTCGGTCGACGCCGGCGCGCAGGACGCCATGCAGTACGGCATCCTCGCGGGCTACCCGTTGGTCGGCATCAAGATGACGCTGCTCGACGGTGGCTACCACGAGGTCGACTCCTCGGAGATGGCGTTCAAGATCGCGGGCTCGATCGTGTTCAAGAACGCCGCCCGCAAGGCCGATCCGGCCCTGCTCGAGCCGATGATGGCCGTCGAGGTCACCACGCCCGAGGAGAACATGGGCGACGTGATCGGCGACCTCAACTCCCGCCGTGGCCAGATCCAGGCCATGGAGGAGCGCAACGGGATCCGGGTCGTGAAGGCGCTCGTCCCGCTGTCGGAGATGTTCGGCTACGTCGGTGACCTGCGCAGCAAGACGCAGGGCCGGGCGAACTACTCCATGCAGTTCGACAGTTACGCCGAGGTCCCCTCGAACGTCGCCAAGGAGATCATCGCCAAGGCGAACGGCGAGTAGACCGCGCACCACCCCGCTCCACCCTGAAGCAGCTCCTCCCCAGACTCAGCACGACCTCTCGAAAGGATTCGGAAGTGGCGAAGGCCAAGTTCGAGCGCACCAAGCCGCACGTCAACATCGGCACCATCGGTCACATCGACCACGGCAAGACGACGCTGACCGCGGCCATCTCGCGCACCCTGCACGACAAGTACCCGGCGCTGAACCCGAACACCGAGGCGTTCGACCAGATCGACAAGGCCCCGGAAGAGCGTCAGCGCGGCATCACGATCTCGATCGCGCACATCGAGTACCAGACCGAGCAGCGCCACTACGCGCACGTCGACTGCCCGGGTCACGCCGACTACATCAAGAACATGATCACCGGCGCGGCCCAGATGGACGGCGCGATCCTGGTCGTGGCCGCCACCGACGGCCCGATGCCGCAGACCAAGGAGCACGTGCTCCTGGCCCGCCAGGTCGGCGTCCCGTACATCGTGGTCGCCCTCAACAAGGCCGACATGGTCGACGACGAGGAGATCCTCGAGCTCGTCGAGCTCGAGGTCCGCGAGCTGCTGAACCAGTACGAGTTCCCGGGCGACGACGCGCCGATCGTGCGCGTCTCGGCGCTCAAGGCCCTCGAGGGTGACCCCGAGTGGGCCGAGAAGGTCCTCGAGCTCATGGCCGCGGTCGACGAGTCGATCCCGCAGCCCGAGCGCGAGACCGAGAAGCCCTTCCTCATGCCGATCGAGGACGTCTTCACGATCACCGGTCGTGGCACCGTCGTCACCGGTCGCATCGAGCGCGGCATCCTCAAGGTGAACGAGACCGTCGACATCGTGGGCATCCGCCCCGACAAGCAGACGACCACGGTCACCGGCATCGAGATGTTCCGCAAGCTGCTCGACGAGGGTCAGGCCGGCGAGAACGTCGGGCTGCTCTTGCGTGGCATCAAGCGTGAGGACGTCG
>CAXUNA010000321.1:0-5090 GCA_964252095.1 uncultured Jatrophihabitans sp.
GCCGGCGCCGACGAGGCGATCGAGGAACTCGACGAGATCAAGGAGTTCCTCGCCAACCCCGGCAAGTTCCAGGCGCTCGGGGCCAAGATCCCGAAGGGCGTGCTGCTCTACGGGCCGCCCGGAACCGGCAAGACGCTGCTCGCGCGGGCCGTCGCGGGCGAGGCGAACGTGCCGTTCTACTCGATCTCCGGCTCGGACTTCGTCGAGATGTTCGTCGGTGTCGGTGCCTCGCGCGTCCGTGACCTGTTCGACCAGGCCAAGCAGAACGCGCCGGCCATCATCTTCGTCGACGAGATCGACGCCGTCGGCCGTCACCGCGGCGCCGGCATGGGCGGCGGGCACGACGAGCGCGAGCAGACCCTCAACCAGATGCTGGTCGAGATGGACGGCTTCGACGTCAAGGGCGGCGTCATCATGATCGCCGCCACCAACCGCCCCGACATCCTCGACCCGGCACTGCTGCGCCCCGGCCGGTTCGACCGGCAGATCGCCGTCGGCCCGCCCGACGTCGAGGGCCGCAAGGCCGTCCTGCGGGTGCACGCCAAGGGCAAGCCGTTCGACCGCGACGTCGACCTCGACGTCATCGCGCGGCGCACCCCGGGCTTCACCGGCGCCGACCTCGCGAACGTCATCAACGAGGCCGCGCTGCTGACCGCCCGTGGCAACCAGCGGCTGATCACCAACAAGAACCTCGAGGAGTCGATCGACCGCGTCATCGCCGGACCGGAGCGCAAGACCCGGGCCATGAGCGAGAAGGAACGCCGCACCACGGCGTACCACGAGTCGGGCCACGCTCTGGCCGCCTGGGTCATGCCGAACCTCGACCCGGTGCACAAGGTGACGATCCTGCCGCGCGGCCGCTCGCTCGGGCACACGCTCGTGCTGCCGCTCGAGGACAAGTACACCCAGACGCGCTCGGAGATCCTCGACCAGCTCGTCTACGCCCTCGGCGGCCGCGCCGCGGAGGAGCTCGTCTTCCACGAGCCCACCACCGGCGCGAGCAACGACATCGAGAAGGCGACCTCGCTCGCCCGCGCGATGATCGTCGAGTACGGCATGAGCGCGAAGCTCGGCGCGGTCAAGTACGGCACCGGCGACGCCGAGCCGTTCATGGGCCGCGACTACGGGCACCAGCGTGACTACTCGGAGACGATCGCGAGCAGCATCGACTCCGAGGTGCGCGAGCTGATCGAGATGGCCCACGACGAGGCCTGGGAGATCCTCCAGCAGAACCGTGACCACCTCGACGCGATGGTCGTGGAGCTGATGGAGAAGGAGACGCTCACCAAGACCGACCTCGAGCGCATCCTCGTCGGCGTCCGCAAGCGCCCGCCGCACAACGTGTTCCGTGGCTTCGGCAAGCGCACCCCGAGCGACCGCCCGCCGGTCGACTTCCCGGTGCACATCGACGTCACCAAGAACGGCCACACGAACGGTGCGAACGGCAACGGTCACGTGAACGGTGTCAAAGGCAACGGTCAGGTGCCCGAGGACGAGCGCGCCCAGCCGGGCATGGTCCCCACCCCGGACTTCCCGACCCCGCCCTTCACCAACGGCCAGCCGTAGGGTCTCCGGTCATGACAACCGCTTCAGAGACGAAGGCGGGCGTCGACCAGGAACGGATCGCGGCAGCGGTCCGGGAGATCCTGCTCGCGATCGGTGAGGACCCGGAACGCTCCGGGCTGGTCGACACCCCCGCACGGGTCGCGCGTTCCTACGCCGAGATCTTCGCGGGGGTCGGGGTCGACCCGGGCGAGGTGCTCGCGGTCATCTTAGACGCCCACCACCACGAACACGTGCATGTCAAGGACATCCCGATCTACTAGGTGTGCGAGCACCACCTGTTGCCCTGGCACGGCACGGCGGCGGTCGGTTACATCCCGGGTGAGGACGGTCGGATCACCGGGCTGTCGAAGCTCGCTCGGGTGGTCGAGCTCTACGCCCGTCGCCCGCAGGTGCAGGAGCGGTTGACCACCCAGGTCGCCGACGCCGTCGTCTCGCGGCTGCACCCCCGCGGCGCCTTCGTCGTGGTGCAGGCCGAGCACATGTGCATGGCGATGCGAGGTGTCCGCAAGGCCGGCACGGTGACGATGACCTCGGCCGTCCGCGGCATCTTCCAGTCCGATCCCCGCAGTCGCGCCGAGGCGCTCTCGCTGGTGCTCGGCGGCCGCTGAGCGTCCTCGGACCCGGCGCCCGGTTCGGGTGTGGGTCCGACTGGGAGGATTGCCGGGTGACGACGCCCGCCTCCGGAATCGCGCTACCCACCGGCCCGGCCGCCCGCGGCGGGGCCGTCGTCATGGGCGTCCTCAACGTCACCCCCGACTCGTTCAGCGACGGCGGGCGGTGGACCGACCTCGACGCCGCCGTCGCCCACGGGGTCGCGATGCACGCACTCGGCGCCGCCGGGATCGCCGTAGGCGGCCACTCGACCCCGCCCGGGGGCCACCCGGGGGGCCGGGGGCCCGCCCCCGCCCCCGGCGGCGCCGGGGGGCGCGGGGGGGGGGGCGCCTCGACCCGGCCGGGGGCCGACCGGGTGGACGCTGCGACCGAGAGCTCGCGGGTGGTGCCGGTCATCACGGCGCTGGTCGCCGCGGGCGTGCCGGTCAGCGTGGACACGACCCGTGCGGCGGTCGCCTCCGCCGCGCTCACCGCGGGCGCGCAGCTGGTCAACGACGTCTCCGGCGGCCTCGCCGATCCCGACATGGCCCGGGTGGTCGCCGACGCCCGCTGTCCGTGGGTGCTCATGCACTGGCGCGGGCACAGCGACCGGATGGCCGATCTCGCGGTGTACGACGACGTCGTCGCCGACGTCCGCACCGAGCTGGTGCAGCGCGCCGACGCGGCCCTGGCCGCGGGCATCGACCCCCGCCGGCTGGTGCTCGACCCCGGGCTGGGGTTCGCCAAGACGGCCGAGCACAACTGGGCCCTGCTCGCGAACCTCGACCAGCTGCTGGAGATTGGCCTGCCGGTGCTGGTGGGGGCGTCGCGCAAGGCCTTCCTCGGCCGGCTGCTCGCCGCCGCCGACGGGACACCGCGGCCGGTCGAGCAGCGCGAGGACGCGACGACGGCACTCACCACCTACGCGGTCCTCGCCGGTGCCTGGGGGGTGCGGGTGCACGAGGTCGGCGCCGCGCTCGACGCCGCCACCGTCGCGGCGCGGATCACCGCGACGGTCGAGGCGGAGTAGTCCGGCCGCCGGAGTAGTCGCGGGAACCCGGGCGCGGCGGGCCGTAGCCTCATTGCCGTGCTCCTGCGAATGTCGACCCTGTTCCTCCGGACCCTGCGCGACGACCCGGCCGATGCCGAGGTGCCCAGCGCCAAGGTGCTGATCCGCGCGGGCTACGTGCGGCGGGTCGCGCCGGGCATCTACAGCTGGTTGCCGCTCGGGCTCGCGGTGCTCGGCCGGATCGAGGCGATCGTCCGCGAGGAGATGGCCGCGATCGGCTCGCAGGAGGTCCACTTTCCGGCGCTCATCCCGCGGGAGATCTTCGAGACGAGCGGTCGTTGGGCCGACTACGGCGACAACATCTTCCGGCTCCACGACCGCAAGAAGGCCGAGTACCTGCTGGCGCCGACGCACGAGGAGCTGTTCACGCTGCTGGTGAAGAGCGAGTACTCGTCGTACAAGGACCTGCCGCTCTCGCTCTACCAGATCCAGACCAAGTACCGCGACGAGGCGCGTCCGCGCGCCGGCGTGCTGCGCGGCCGCGAGTTCGTCATGAAGGACAGCTACTCCTTCGACCTCGACGACGCCGGGCTCGAGGACTCGTACCAGGCCCACCGGGGCGCGTACGAGAAGATCTTCGGCCGGCTCGGGATGACGTACAAGATCGTCTTCGCGGTCTCGGGGGCGATGGGCGGCTCGGCGTCGGAGGAGTTCCTCGTGCCCGCCGCGGCCGGCGAGGACACCTTCGTCCAGTGCACGAACTGCGACTACGCGGCCAACACCGAGGCGGTCGAGATCGCGCTCCCCGAGGCGACCGCCGCCGCCTCCCACCCCGCGTCACAGGTGCTCGATACCCCGGAGACCCCGACGATCGAGACCCTGGTCGAGGTGGTCAACGCCGTCGTGCCGGACCGGGCGTTCACCGCCACCGACACGTTGAAGAACGTCGTGCTCAAGACGCTGGAGCCGGGCGCCGCCGAGTGGAAGCTGCTGGTCGTCGGCGTGCCCGGTGACCGCGAGGTCGACCTCAAGCGCGTCAGCGGGCAGCTCGAGCCGATCGAGGTCGAGATCGCCTCACCGGAGGACATCGCCGCCGCGGGTCTGGTGAGGGGGTACATCGGCCCGCAGGTGCTGAAGGAGAAGAAGGTCCGGTACGTCGTCGACCCGCTCGTGACCGAGGGCTCCGCGTGGGTCACCGGCGCCAACGAGGAGGGCAGGCACGCGATCGACGTCGTGCGCGGGCGCGACTTCGAGATCGACGGCGAACTCGGCGCGGTGGAGATCCGCGACGGTGACCTGTGCCCTCGCGACCGCGCGCGGCTGGAGATCGCCCGCGGCATCGAGATGGGGCACGTCTTCGCGCTCGGCCGCAAGTACGCCGACACGTTCGGGCTGCAGGTGCTCGGGCCGCAGGGCAAGCCGGTCACGGTCACGATGGGCTCGTACGGGTTCGGTGTCACCCGCGCGGTGGCGGCGATCGCCGAGCAGACCCTCGACGAGAAGGGCCTGTGCTGGCCGCGGTCGGTCGCGCCGGCCGACGTCCACGTCGTCGCCACCGGCAAGGGCGACGAGGCGTTCGACGCGGCCGAGACACTCACCGCCGCGCTGCTCGCCAGCGGCCTGCGGGTGCTGCTCGACGACCGGCGTGGCGTCTCGCCGGGGGTGAAGTTCAAGGACTCGGAGCTGCTCGGCGTGCCGACGGTCGTCATCGCGGGGCGCGGGGTCGCCGAGGGTGTGCTCGAGCTGCGGGACCGGCGTTCCGGTTCCAGCGAGAACGTGCCGGTCGACGAGGCCGCCTCGCGGCTGGTCGACATCGTGCGGGGCTGAGCTCGCGCCGCGCCGCGCGCGGCGGCGCGGCGCGTTCAGCTGAACGCGCCGGGCCTCAGCCGCCCTTGCCGCTGCGCACGGCGACGATCTCGGCGAC
>CAXUNA010000322.1:0-5065 GCA_964252095.1 uncultured Jatrophihabitans sp.
CTCGAGCAGTGCCCGGCGCGCCCCGTCGAGGTCGGCGGAGGCGGCGACGAGGCGCGACCCGCGGCCGCCGAACACTACGGCGCGGGCGTCGTCCGGACGGAGATCCAGATCGGCGCGGTCGACCACCGCCAGCAGCACACCGCCCGCCACGATCACCGCCGACTGCACGTGGTCGTTGCCGAACAGCGCGCGGAGCTCCCGCACCGTCACGTCGGCGCTGCTCAGTTTGACGTCGGTGACCATGGCCTCGGCGACGGTGGCCATCAGATCGGCTCGATCTCCACGCGGGCGTCGGAGAACGTCGGCGCGTTGCCGAGGTCGGCGAACACCACCGGGTTGACCGCGTTCACGGTCGACGCGCCGTGGGCGTTCTTGCGCCACGCGCCCATCGGCGAGATCGCGACGCCCGACGCGATGTCCGAGCTCACCTCGGCCTTCGCGACGAACCGGCCGCGGTCGTTGAACACCGCGACGTACTGCCCGGTCTCGATGCCCCGGGCCGCGGCGTCGACCGGGTGCAGGATGACCGCCTGCTCGCCCTGCACCCGCATCTGCTTGGGCTGGTCGCCCGCGCTGGAGTTGATGTAGGCGTGCGACTTGGGCGAGATCAGGTTGAGCGGGTAACCGGAATCGGCCGTCTCGCGCGGCGGGATGTAGTGCGGCAACGGGTCGATGGTCCCGCCGACCTGGAAGCCCTCGTACCCCTGCCGGAACAGCGGGACGACGAAGTTCCCGGCGGCCTCCGCGACCGACGAGCGGAACTCGGTCTTGCCCGACGGCGTCGGGAAGTTCCCCTCGGCGTGCGGCGCGAACTCGTCGGCGCCCGGCAGGTTCAGCCGCGACCAGCCGGTCTCGCACAGCGACTCCAGGGTGATCCCCTCCATCGCCGGTGCCGACCAGTCGAACGCCTCGGCCAGCATCTGCTCGTCGGTGCGCGAGTGGATCGGGTCGGTGAGGCCCATGCGCGCGGAGAGCCGTCGGAACAGCTCGGTGTTCGAGACCGACTCACCCACCGGCTCGATCGCCGGGGTGTTGAGCGCGACGTAGAAGTGACCCCAGCTGAACATGATGTCGTGCTGCTCGAGCTGGGTGGTCGCGGGCAGCACGATGTCGGCGTACCGCGCGGTGTCGGTGAGGAAGTGGTCGCTGACGACGGTGAACAGGTCCTCCCGCGCGAGACCCGCCGCGAGCTTGTCCTGGTCCGGGCACACCACCAACGGGTTCGAGTTGTAGACCATCAACGCGTTCACCGGCGGCCCGTCGATCTCCCCGGCCAACGCCTCCCCGAGCCGGAACTGGTTGATCACCCGGGTCCCCGGCGTCGCGAGCTCGGGGTGCATGAGCGCACCCCAGTTGACGGGGAAGGCCCACAACGGCAGCTGCAACAGCCCGCCGCCGACCTGGCGCCACGCCCCGACCAGCGCCGGCAGGCACGCGATCGAGCGCACGGTCTGCCCGCCGCCGGCGTGCCGTTCGATGGCGACACCGATCCGGATCATCGACGGCTCCGACGTCGCGTACTCGCGGGCCAGCGTGCGGATGTCGTCGGCCGGGATGCCGGTCTCGCCCTCGGCCCACTCGGGGGTGTGCGACTGCACGCGCTCGACGAGTTCCTCGTACCCGACGGTGTGGTCACGGACGTAGGCCTCGTCGGTCAGGCCCTCGGTGATGATCACGTGCATCATCGCGAGCGCCAGCGCGCCATCGGTGCCCGGCCGGATCGGGATGTGCCAGTCGGCGCGCTTGGCCGTGGCGTGCCGCATCGGGTCGATGACCACGACCTTCGCCCCGCGCCGCTGCGCCTCCGCGACGAACGGCCACAGGTGCAGGTTCGTCGAGACCATGTTGCAGGCCCAGATGATGATGTAGCGCGAGTGCACCAGGCTCTCGGGGTCGACACCGGCCGTCGCGCCGATCGTCATCGTGTACGCGGTGCAGGCGCCGGAGTCGCAGTACGTCCGCTCGGTGACGGTCGCGCCGAGCGCGTTGAAGAACGGGTCCCCGACGTTGAGGCCGTTGAGGATGCCCTGCGTCCCGAGGTAGCTGACCGGCATGATCGATTCCGGGCCGTGCTCGGCGATCGTGGCCTTGAACCGGCCCGCGATCTCGTCGAGCGCCTCGTCCCACGTGATCTCCGCGAACTCGCCGCTGCCCTTCGGCCCGACCCGCCGCAGCGGGTGCAGCACCCGGTCGGGGCTGTAGGTCTTCTCGGTGTAGTTGTTGACCTTCACGCACAGACCCCCGTTCGTGAACGGGTGGTCCGGGTCGCCCCGCACGCCGGTCGCCACTCCCTCCTCGACCGTCACGAGCATCGCGCAGGTGTCGGGACAGTCGTGGGAGCAGGCGGCGCGGACGGTCTTCGTGCTGATGTCGGTGAGCGGCAACGCGTCGGTGACGGTCATCGCCTCATCGTGCTGCCGGATCGGGCTCCCGGTTTGGCGTCAGGTGACAGTCGTGTTGTCGCCCGGTGACATCGGGTCACCCACGTTGACGTTCGCGCGCCGCCGTCCCTAGCCTGAGGTCTCCGACCCGCCGAGGTGGACATGCCCGAGACCGTCGCGACCGACCGGCTCGACGTCTGGCGTGACGTCATCCGCGAGCACTTCGTGGCCCTCGACATCCTCGCCGACCGGGCCGACTCCTTCGGCGGCAGCGTGCGCTCGACCGACGTCGGGCTCATGAACATCGCCCGCGTCGAGTCCGGGACCTCGCGGTACACCCGCACACCCCAGCTCGCCGACCGCGACGACGACGCCTACCTGCAGGTCGGGCTGCTCGCCCGGGGCGCGGCGGCCGTGCAACAGGACGGCCGCGAGGCGGTGCTCGCACCCGGCGACTTCGCGGTCTACGAGACCGACCGACCGTTCCACTGGGCGATGCAGGGCGAGTGGGAGCTGCTGGTGTTCACCTGGCCGCGCGCGTCCGTGCGGCTCGGCGACACCGCCTCGCGGCTGCTCACGGCGCGATGTCTGTGCGGCAGCGAGGGGGTGGGCGCGATCGTCGCGCGGATGCTGCGTGATCTCGCGGCCGCGCCGCCCGACCTCAGTGTCGAGGGCGGCGTCGAACTCGGCCACGACGTCCTGGCCCTGGTCACGACGGTGGCGGGCGAGCGGGTCCGCCCGACCGCGCCCGAACGGTCGGCCGAGGCCCTGCTGCGACGCATCGACGCCTACATCGTCGAACGGCTCAGCGATCCGAACCTCACCCCGCCCGACATCGCCGAGGCGCACTTCATCTCGACGCGGCACCTGCACCGGCTGTTCGCGGGCCGCGGCACCACCGTGAGCCACCACGTCCAGCACCTCCGGCTGGAACGGGCGCGGGTCGAGCTGCGGCACCCGTCGTTCGACCTGCGGTCGATCACGGACATCTCGCGGCGCTGGGGGTTCGCCGACCTCGCGACGTTCAGCCGCGTCTTCAAGCAGGCCTACGACCTCACGCCGACGCAGTACCGGAACGGGCGCTGAGACACAACGTTGCACCATGCACCATCGACGTCACCGTGACGACGTGGGTGGCGCCGTGGCCAGTAGCCCCCGGCAGCCGTCCTCGACCCGGTCGAGCACGTCGGCGAACCCGTCCGGCCCGCCGTAGTACGGATCGGGCACCGACGGGTCATCGGGATCGCGCGTGCCGAACGAGCCGAGCAGCACGACCTTCTCGCGTTCGTCGTCGTTCCGGGCCAGCGCCCGCAGGTCGTCGAGGTGCGACGCGTCGAGGGCCACGACGAGGTCGAGCCGGTCGAAGTCGTCGGGCTCGAACTGGCGCGCGCGGTGGCGTCCCACCACGTAGCCGCGTGACTCCAGCTCGGCGCGCGAGCGTCGGTCGATGTCGTCGCCGACGTGCCACGCCCCGGTGCCGGCCGACTCCACCTCGACGTCGGCGCCGGACCGGTCCACCAGCGCCCGCATCACGACCTCGGCCGTGGGGGACCGGCAGATGTTGCCGGAGCACACGAAGCTGACACGCATCCGTTCATGCTGCCCCACTACCGTCGGACGGGTGCCGGCCGACGTCATCTCCCTCACCGGGCTCCGGGTGTTCGGACACCACGGCGTGTTCGAGCACGAGCGCCGCGACGGGCAGGACTTCGTCGTCGACGTCGCCCTCACGCTCGACACCACCCCCGCGGCCGCGAGCGACGACGTCACCGACACCGTGCACTACGGCGACCTCGCCGAGGCCCTCGCGGCGGTGATCGCGGGCGAGCCGGTCGACCTGCTCGAGACCCTCGCGGCCCGGCTGGTCGACGTCTGCCTCACCGACGCCCGGGTCGAACGCGCCACCGTCACCGTGCACAAGCCGAGCGCGCCGATCCCGCTGACGTTCGGCGACGTCGCCGTGACGATCGAACGCGGTCGGGCGGCAACACCGTGACCCGCGCCGTGCTCTCGATCGGCTCGAACCTCGGCGACCGGCTCGCGCACCTCCACACCGCGGTCGACGTGTTCCGGCCGTGGCTGGTCGGGGCGTCGGGCGTCGTCGAGACCCCGCCCTGGGGCCCGGTCGAGCAACCCGACTTCCTCAACGCGGTGCTGGTCGTGGACGACCCGGCCGCGGCCCCGACCGACTGGCTGGAGCGCGCCCACGTGGCTGAGCGCCGGGCCGACCGCACCCGTGAGGTGCACTGGGGGCCGCGCACGCTCGACGTGGACGTCGTCACGGTGACCAACACCGGGGTGGAGGTCCGCGACGACGACCCGGTCCTGACGCTGCCGCACCCGCGTTCCGCTGAACGCGCCTTCGTGCTCGTGCCGTGGCTGGCCGTCGAGCCGGACGCGACCCTCGGCGGCCGTCCGGTCACCGAGCTGCTCGCCACACTCGGCCGCGACGGAATCGCCGAGCGCCCCGACCTCGACCTGTGGGCGGCGTCGTGAGCCTCACCCGCGTGCGCGATCTCGTGCTGGTCGCGCTGCTGTTCGGCGTCCTCGGCTACTTCGTCACCCGGGCCTGGTACCTCCGCCTGCCCGCGCTGTCCTGGCCGCCGGGTGCGGCGCTGCTGCTCGTCGCCGCGTTCGAGGTCGCGCTCGCCGGTCGGCTGCGTGCGCTCATCGGCCTGGCCTCG
>CAXUNA010000323.1:0-5043 GCA_964252095.1 uncultured Jatrophihabitans sp.
ACCGGGGCGTCCGCTCGCTGCTGACGCTGCCGGCCTAAAAAACCTAGGACGTCTAGCACTACTTCACGTTTATAGCCGACGTCGGCCCGACCGCCTTCCTCGACAACGCCGCGGGCCGCGCCGCCAAGGCCCTTGCCGACGCGTCGTCGGTCTACGTGTTCCCGACCAGGGACGGCGACCAGCTCGGCGTCGGCAACAACCGGCAGGCCGACATGGTCGACCTCTCGGGTGGCTACTTCTCGAACAACCCGCTCGGGATCTGGAAGCACGTCTGGGTGACCTACACGCCCGCGGCCTTCAGCTCCGCCGGCGGCAAGAAGGCGCTCGCCGACCTCGCGAAGAAGAACGGGCTCGCCCTCGACGGCACGCCGGTCATCACCAGCGTCTCCGACATCGCGAGCCTGACCAGCAAGGGCTACCTCGCCCAGAACCTCCGCCCGACCACCCAGGAGGGCCGCTACTTCATCTGCCCGGTCTTCAAGGACCCGCGCGGCGGCGCCATCACCCCCGACGCGTTCCTCGCGAACGTCAGGCGCGCCGACGGCAGCCCGCTGCCCGCCGAGCAGCAGTTCGCCACCGACTTCACCGCGCTGCAGACGACGGGCGACTACGCGAAGCACTGAGCCTGCCCGACCTCACGTCCGGCCCTCCGTCCGAACGTCGACCTGATGGGTACCGTCCCGGCATGGTCGGTGGACGAGTGGGCCGGGCCGTGGCGTCGAGGGTGCCGCTGCCGGACGGTGTCGAGGTCGCGATCGACGACGCCCTCGACAAGGCGATCTCGGTGCAGCACGGGGCGGTGCTGAAGTACATCGCCCGGGCCCAGCGCAAGAACCCCGCCCTCACGCCGTTCCAGCTGGTCGAGCGGTTGGAGAAGCGGTACCGCGCGAGCGTCATCTCGATCGGCGCGGTGTCGGGCGGAGCGTCCGCGGCGCCGGGCGTCGGCACGATCGCGTCGGTGGCGACCAGCGTCGTGGAGATCGGCGCGTTCGTCGAGGCCACCGCGCTGTTCACCCTGGCCCGCGCCGAGGTCCAGGGCATCACCGTCACCGACATCGCCACGCGGCGCGCGCTGGTGCTCGCGGTGCTGCTCGGCGAGAGCGGCGTCAAGGCGTTGGAGAAGGCGGGCGGGATGACGTCCGGCACCTGGTCCGCGGCGCTACGGCACGGCGTGCCACGTGAGTCGATCTCGCAGATCAACAAGTCGCTCATGACGCACTTCGTCACCCGGTTCGCCGGCAGCCAGAGCGCGCTGGTCGTCGGGCGGGCGATGCCGCTCGGCATCGGCGCGGCGATCGGCGGCGCCGGCAACTACGCCGTGGCGCGCGGGGCGATCAACGCCAGCCGCCGGTTGTTCGGCCCGCCCCCGCACGACTTCCCGCCGACCGTGGTCGACGTCGCGGCGGTCCCCGTGTCACCCGCTGCGCCGCGCCGCGGGGTGCTGCGTTCCCGGCGCTGAGGAGTTGCCGCTGCGCTCGCTGTGAGGTGGGCCAGCCGGAGGTGGGGTCGGCGGTTCGCTGGGGCACAGTGGTCGGTGCAGGGCGAACATCGCCCGCCCCCCGCTCCGTGCACGACCCGTGAGGACCCGAACAGCCGTGACCAGCACCGAGAACCAGCAGCGTTTCCGCGTCCCGAGCCGCGACGAGGTGAAGGCCTTCGCGTCGGAGGTCCGTCGCGAGAGCCGGGTGCAGGTCCCGCTCGAACTCGATCCCCGCTCGCCCCTCTACGACAAGTTCGAGATGCGCAGCGCGGTCATCGCCGTCAGCGCGGTGGCGTTCGTCGTCCTCGCCGGTCTCGCGATCGGGTTCGCCGCGCTCTTCGCCTGACACCCGACCCCGCGCGGTGCGATCCTCGTCGGCATGCTGACCGGCACGTTGCTGGCCGAGAGCCTGCGGATCGGCGCCCGACTCGAGGTCCCGGGTCTGGAACTCGTCCGGCTCGGTCGGCGCGACGTGTCGGCGTCGACCTCCGGGCCGACTGACTCCTCCGCTCCGGGTGCCGGGTCGCAGAGCGGTGCAACGCCGGGGCAGCCGTCCGTGTGGACCTTCCTCGAGTTCCGCGCCCCCGACGAACGGGCGGACGACCTCGCGGCGGCTCTCGCCGACGCGCTGGCGACCGAGACCGGGTGGTACGCGGACTTCGTCGTCGGTTCCGACCACGTCGTGGTGTTCGCGCACCGCGTCTTCCGGTACCGGATCGGTGACGACCCCGCGCGGCAGCAGGCCGTCGCGTGGGGGCGGGCGGCCGGGACGCCGGAACACCAGCTCGACTGGGGTCCCTGATGACCGCGCCGGGTCGGTGGCGCGCCGGTACCTCGTGGGTGAACGAGCACCCGCGTCACGTGGGCACGGTCTACGTCGTGCTCGGCGCGGTGTGGATCGCCGTCGACCTGCTCGCTCACGAGCCGTCCCGGCTCGTCTTCCCGGTGCTGTTCACGCTCGCCGGGATCTCCTGGTTCGGGCGGGTGACCACCAAGGTCGAGGGGTCCACGCTGACGGTGCCGAACCGCTTCTGGGGTGGCCGGCGGGTCGAGGCCCGCGAGGTCGAGGCGATCGAGATCCCGGAGTCCGTGTGGGCGACCGGTCCGAGCCGGGTCCTGCTGCGGAACGGGGAGCGGTTGGTACTGCGCCCGGCCGACCGCGCCCGCGCCCGCACCCTCGCCGAGCAGTTGGCGGTGGCCGTCGTGCCGCTGCGGGAGGGGTGACGCGGGCGTCGCCGGTCAGCTGGCCCGGGACCGGTCGAGTCGATCGGGCCCCCGTTCGAAACCCGCGGCCTCGTAGGTCGTGACCGCGCTGGTCAGGGTGCTCGGGGTGCAGACGAGCAGGCTCGACGCGCCGAGCTCCCGCAACTCGGCGCCGGCCGCCCGGCAGATCGCGGCGCCATGGCCCCGTCGCCGGTGATCGGCGTGGACACCGAGCGGCTCCAGCAGGCCCGGCCGGCCGGGACCGGCCGACCACACCGTGACGGTCGCGACCGCGGCGCCGTCGGCGTCACGGGCCAGCAGGCACCGGGCGTCGGCGAACGGCGACCCCGACGCCATCGTGTGCCACACCTCGTCGGTGAACCGCTCCGACCCCCACGCCGAGCGGTGCACGGCGGTGCACTCGGCCACCTGCCCGGCCGACTCGACGACCTCGACCCGCACGCCGGTGTACCCGACCGGCCCGGTGAGATCGAGGCGCAGCGGCGTCCACGGGTCGCCGGTGCTCCAGACCCCCTCGGACAGCAGCTCCTGCACCCGCGTGCCGTCGGGCACCTCGACCGAGACCTTGCCGGCCGGGAGGACACCGCGCCCGGGCTCCGACACGTCGGCGAGCACGTCGCGGGCGAGCTCCTCGTCGCGCCACACCTCCGGGGCGACGGTCATCCGCAGCACGTCGGGGCTGTCCAGGAAGCCGGCCGCGACGATCGTGCCGTCCCGGCGCCATGTCCGCACCGCCGCGGCCAACGTCTCCGCCCCGAACTGCCAGTGCCAGCCGAGGTCGCCCGGGTGCAGCTGGATCGGCGCGTCGTCGCGTTGCCAGCTGCGCAGCGCCCGCACCAGCTCGTCCAGTCCGCCGACGTCGGGAGTGTCCAGGTGAGCGGCCATGTCCCGATCACACCATCCGGCGTCACGACCCGCACCCGGATTGCCGGTGACGTCCCGTCGGCTCGAGATCCCGGTCCTCCCGCAGAGGCACTGTGCAACAGTTCGCCGCACGTCTGCACGATCGTGCTGATCTCGCAACAATCTGACAAACGCGCACGTTACGGGCTGCCGGTCGCGCTTACACTTCCCCGCCGGGAGGGTCCATGGGCTACCGACTCGGCATCGACGTGGGCACCACGTTCACGGCTGCCGCCGTGCGCCGCGAGGACCGCGCCGAGATGGTCGGGCTCGGCATCCGTGCCCTGCAGATGCCCTCGGTCGTCCACATCGCCGACGACTCGTCCGTGCTCGTCGGGGAGGCGGCGGAGAACCGCGGCTCCGGCGACCCGGCGGGCGTGGTCCGGGAGTTCAAACGTCGTTTCGGCGACCCGGTCCCGATCCTCGTGCGCGGTCGACCCCACTCGCCGGAGCAACTCACGGCTCGGGTGTTGCGGGCCGTGGTAGCCGTGGCGAGTGAACGGGAGGGTGCGGCGCCGGACGCGGTGACGGTGACGCACCCGGCGACCTGGGGGCCGTTCAAGTTGGACCTGCTGCGGCAGGCGCTCACGTTCGCGGACCTCCCCGAGGCGGGTCTGTGCGCCGAACCGGTCGCGGCCGCGGTGACCTACGCCGGGCGCCGACGGGTCGCGGACGGCGACGCGATCGCCGTCTACGACCTCGGTGGCGGCACGTTCGACACGGCGGTGCTGCGGTCCACCGGAGGCACGTTCGAGGTGGTGGGCCGCCCGGAGGGGATCGAGCACCTGGGTGGGGTCGACGTCGACGAGGTCGTCTTCCGGCACGTGCTCGGCGCCATGACCCGCCCGGTGTCCGACCTCGACCCCGACGACCCTGAGGTCCTGCTCGCCCTGGCCCGGTTGCGTCGCGACTGCGTGCTGGCGAAGGAACAGCTCTCCTCGGACACCCAGGCCACGGTCACGGCGACGCTGCCGGGCGGTCTGGAGACGATCCGGGTCGGACGGTCCGAACTCGAGGACCTGGTGGGGCCGGCCCTGGAGGAGACCGTTGCCGCCGTGCGCCGCGCGTTGCGGTCGGCGGCGCTGTCCCCGGACGAGCTCGCCGCGATCGTGCTGGTCGGCGGATCGTCGCGGATCCCGCTCGTGAGCGAGGTGCTGGTCAGCGCGTTCGGTCGTCCGCTCGCGGTCGACACCCACCCGAAGCACGACATCGCGCTCGGCGCGGCCTCGCTCGGTGACCCGGGAGCACCGGCCGTCGCACCTGCGGTGGAGACGCCGGCCGGACCCGGTCCGCTGCCCGAACCGGTGCGCCGACCCCGCGTGGTGCCCGGCCCGGTGGCGTCGGGTGCCGTCCGTGGCGGACCGCGGACGTCGCCCCCCGCGGTCCCGGCCCCGCCGCCGCGTTGGCTGCCACCGCCGCCCGCGCCGGCCGGGCGC
>CAXUNA010000324.1:0-5043 GCA_964252095.1 uncultured Jatrophihabitans sp.
GTTCCAGCGCGAGGTCGTCGGGACCGTCGCCGCCCTGCAGCCGGGTGAGGTCGTGACGTACGCCGAGATCGCCCTCGAACTCGGCCGGCCACGCGCCGCCCAGGCCGTCGCCAACGTGTTGCGCTGCGCGCCCGGTCTCCCGTGGTGGCGCGTGGTGCCGTCGGACGGTCGGGTCTACGGCTCGCACGCCCCGGTCCAGGTGCCGCTGCTCGAGGCCGAGGGCCACCGGGTCGACGAGCACCGCCGCGTCCACCCCGCCCCCGACGCCTGATCGGAGCCCGGCGCCGGTTGATCAAGGCGCAAGGGTCGCGCAAACCGCGCCCGCAGCGGCCACACCGCCTTGATCACGGGCTCCGGGCGTTGATCAAGGCGCAAGGGTCGCGGAGACTGCGCCCGCAGCGGCCATACCGCCTTGATCACGGGTTCCGGGTGTTGATCAAGGCGCAATGGTCGCGGAAACCGCGCCCGCAGCAGCCATACCGCCTTGATCAACATCCACGGGGCCGGTCGCAGCCCCGCGCGAGGGTCAGCGCACGGTGATGCCGTCGGCGGCGAGCGCGGCCTTGACGTCGCCGACGGTGAACGTGCCGAAGTGGAAGACGCTGGCCGCGAGGACGGCGTCGGCGCCGGCGCGGACGGCGGGGGTGAAGTCGGCGAGCGTGCCGGCACCGCCGCTCGCGATGACCGGCACACCGACGGCGGCACGGACGAGGGCGACGAGCGGGAGGTCGAAGCCGTCGCGGGTGCCGTCGGCGTCCATGGAGTTCAGCAGGATCTCGCCGGCACCGAGTTCGGCGGCCCGGGCGGCCCAGTCGACCGCGTCGATGCCGGTGCCCTGCCGGCCGCCGTGGGTGGTGACCTCGAACCCGGACGCCGTGGGCGCGTCACCCGGCCGCACGCGGCGGGCGTCGACCGACAGCACCAGCACCTGCCGGCCGAAGCGGTGCGCGATCTCTGCCACCAGCTCCGGGCGCGCGATGGCGGCGGTGTTGACGCCGACCTTGTCGGCGCCCGCGCGCAGCAGCGCGTCGACGTCGTCGACGGTGCGGACTCCCCCACCGACGGTCAGCGGGATGAAGACCTGCTCCGCGGTGCGGCGCACGACGTCGTAGGTGGTGGCCCGCCCGGCCGACGACGCCGTGACGTCGAGGAAGGTGAGCTCGTCGGCGCCCTGCTCGTCGTACCGCCGGGCGAGCTCGACGGGGTCACCGGCGTCGCGCAACCCCTCGAAGTTCACGCCCTTCACCACCCGGCCGGCGTCGACGTCGAGGCACGGGATCACACGGACGGCGAGGGTTCCGGCGCTCACGTGCTCATCGTCCCAGTCAGCGGAAGGGTCTTTCCAGCAGCGTGCGGTCGGGCCGGTCGAAGCCGAAGCGGGCGTACAGCCCGTGCGCGTCGGCGGTGTGCAGCAGCCAGCGGAAGTGCGCGCCCGGGCCGTCGTCGACCATGTGCTGCACGAGCGCGCTGCCGAGCCCGCGGCCACGGTGCGTGCCGAGCACGTAGACGTCGGCCAGGTAGGCGTTGCGCACGCCGTCCGACCACGCCCGGCAGAACCCGACCTGGTCCGCGGCGGCGTCGTCGGTGTAGACGCCGACCACCCGCCAGGCGTTCGCGATCTGCGCCTCGAGGTCCTCGACCGTGCGGTCGCGACCCCAGTACGCCTCGGACTTCAGGAACTGCCACGTGGCGTCGAGATCGACCAGCGTGGGGTCGTCGCTGACGACGAACCCGCCCGGCAGCACCCGGGAACGGACCCCGTCGGCGTCGGGCTCGAGCACGCTCAGACCGCCGTCCCCGACGTCACGACCTGCGCGACGAAGCGGACCTTGGACAGCACCGGCGCCGACAGCACGAACGGGTAGGCGTCCTCCTGGCCGAGGCTGCGGTTCAGCGCGTTGAGCGCGTACGACAGCGGCAGCCAGGTCGAGATGAGCGCGTCGAACTCCAGCGCCCGGTCGATCGGGTACGACGACAACCCGGCCAGGTTGTTCACCAACGGCGAGGTGACCGGGCCGCCGACGTTGACCTGCCACCCGGCGGCGGTCTGGATCGTGTCGCCGATCAGCAGGTAGTGCGCGAAGCACTCGGCCCAGTCCTCCCACGGGTGCGAGGCGGCGTAGCGCGAGAGGTACTGGCCGCGCCAGGCGCCGTCGTCGGGCGCGGCGTAATGCTTCTCCAGCGCCTCGGCGTAGTCCTCGCGGTCGTCGCCGAACAGCCGGCGGAACGGCGCGAGCCAGGAGCTGCCGTCGACGAGCAGTTGCCAGTAGTAGTGGCCGATCTCGTGCCGCAGGTGCCCGAGCATCGTCCGGTACGCCTCGCCGAGCCCGATGCGGACCGACTCCCGGTGGACGTCGTCGCCCTCGGCCATGTCGATGGTGACGACGCCGTCGGCGTGGCCGGTCGTGACGTTCTCCTCGCGGCTGGAGAGCAGGTCGAACACGACGTCCTGGGTGGGCAGGTGCAGGTCGTCGAGTTGGTAGAACAGCCGGCGCTTGGCGGTCTCGGTCAGCGACCAGGCCGCGACACCGGCGGTGTCGGCGTCGTTCGGGCGGACCCGGGTGGTCGCGCAGGCGCCGCAGAGACCGCCCTCGGACCGCCAGTTGCAGCCGATCTGCTCACGATTGATGCACACGGCACCGTTCGCGGCGGGTTCCATCCGGCGGAGGGCACGGTCGTACGCGAGCTCGGTGTGGCAGGACAGGCAGCTGAGGTCCTCGAAGGAGAGAAGGGCGTGGCAGACGGGACACACGAAGGCGCGCACGCGTCCATGCTGCCCGGGGGTGCCCACCGGGAACCCACCGGGGTTGTCGCAACGGTTCGAGTCGAGTGGAACAACCGGCCGGGGGCTCGCGTTGCCCCGCCATGGCGACAGACGTGGAGCTCTTCCGACGGGTGGTCGGTCACTTCGGGGAGCTGGTCGCGACCGTCTCCCCCGAGCAGTGGGACGCGGACACGCCCGACGAGGGCTGGACCGTGGCCGACCTGGTCGAGCACGTCGTCGACCGGGACCGGATGCTGGCCGCGACCGTCGGCGGACCGCCGCCCGACGAGCTCGACGTCGCCCTGGACCCCACCGAGCTGCCCGAGGCGTGGGCCGAACGGGTGGGGTGGTGGGAGGAACGGCTGGCCGACCCGACGGCCGCGGCCCGCACCTGGCAGACCCCGTTCGGCACGATGACGTTCGCCGACGCCGCCTACGCCTTCACCGTCGCCGAGGTGACCGTGCACTCCTGGGATCTCGCCCGGGCCATCGGTGCCGACGAGACACTCCCGCCGGAGGCCGTGGCGGCCGCGGCGGAGCAGCTGCAGTCGTCGGAGAACACGCTGCGGCGGCCGGGGGTGATGGCGCCGGCGGTCGAGGTCGCCGACGACGCCGACGAGCAGACCCGGCTGCTGGCGTTCACCGGCCGCCGCCCCTGAGCGCGTGGCGAGCGGACGTCAGCTCGCCGCCACCCAGGTGACACCCCAGGACCCGTTCGCCTTGCGCGGCGAGGTCCTCGTGCGCACGTGCCCGACGTCGTCCTGCACCTGGTAGGTCGCCTCGCCGGTACGCGCCGACGACGGGTCCGCGAGCTGCCGGCTCTCGCCCTGACCGCTGAAGTCGATGCACGAGGTGAACGTGACGGTGCCGAAGGCGGGCAGGGGCAGCAGCGCCCCGCTGCCCGTGATCCCGGCGCTCACCAGGCACTCCACGCTGCTGAAGTCGGTCACGTACTTGCCGGTCGAGCCGGCGTAGAGGACGCCGGTGGTGTTGTCGCTGACGTTCACCGGCTGGAAGTCCTCGCTGGAGACGAAGACGTAGATCTCGTGACCGGGCTTGGTCGTGCCGAGGATCTGCGGCACCTGCGGGGCCTGCGCCCAGTAGATCTGGTACTTCGGGGTGGACGTGCGTGACGCGCAACTGATGCGGACGCCGGCCTGCAGCCGCACCTTCGACGAGCGCACGGTGCCGTCGACGCCCGCGCCGATCGTCACCGCGCCGCCGGTGGTGGGCAGCGATGAGCAGCTGGCCGTGGGGACCTTGAAGATCGCGCTGACGTTCTCGTCGTCGGTGTTCCCGACCGGGTGCGAACGGATGTAGCCGCCGGAGCGGTCACTGCCCCGCACGGTGAGCGACCCCGCGGCGGCCGCCGGCGCCACGAAGGCGGCACTCGGGGCGACGGCGGCTAACACGACGGTGGCGAGGGTCACGAGGGGACGACGCATGACGACGAGTCTCGCGGCGGCCGGGCGCCCGCGACAAGGCCCGTTCGGGCACGTGCGCGTGGGACTTTCTCAGGATCAGACGGAGGTGAGCCCGAGGCCGAGGGCGAGCAACACGGAGTAGGCGAGCGTGAGCTGACCGGTGTGCTGCAGGGTCGGGATGAGGGCGGGACCCATCGCACCGGAGACCACCGGCTTGAGCGCGATCCCGACGAGCGGCAGCGCGACCAGCGCGAGCAGCGGCCACCAGGAACCGAGCCCCAGCGACACGAAGACCACCCACGCGAACGGCACGACGACCAGCAGGACGTACAGCATCCGGGCGTTCTTCTGGCCGAGCCGCACCGCCAGGGTGCGCTTGCCGACCAGCTTGTCCCCGGGGATGTCACGCACGTTGTTCGCGACCAGCAGCGCGCAGGCGAGCATGCCGACCGGCACGGCGGCGGCCACCGCGAGACCCGTCACGTGGTCGAGCTGCACGAACGCCGTGCCGACCACCGCGACGAGTCCGAAGAACACGAACACCGCGACCTCGCCGAGCGCACGGTAGCCGTACGGCTTCGAGGTGCCGGTGTAGGCCCAGGCCGCCGCGATCGACACGACACCGACCGCGAGCAGCCACCAGCTCGACATCGCCGCGAGCGCGAGGCCCGCCACGCCGGCGACCGCGAAGCTCACGAGGGCCGCGACCAGCACCGCCTTCGGCGGCGCGGCACCCGAGCCGACGAGACGCTGCGGGCCGACGCGGTCGGCGTCGGTCCCCCGCACGCCGTCGGAGTAGTCGTTGGCGTAGTTGACGCCGATCTGCAGGGCGAGCGCGACGACGAGGGCCAGCAG
>CAXUNA010000325.1:0-5041 GCA_964252095.1 uncultured Jatrophihabitans sp.
GTTCTGGGACGCTACGAACCACATCCGCGGGCGCGAGGCAGACTGACGGGCGTGACAGCGCGGGGAGTTCTCGACCGGGTCCGCACCGTGGCGCCGTTCGCGGTGGGCGGGATCCTCACGGCGTCGTCGGTGCTGCACCTGACCAAGCCGGCGTTCTTCCGGCCGATGATCCCGCCGTGGCTCGGCCCGCCCGACCCGTGGGTGCAGGGCAGTGCGGCGGTGGAGGCGGTGGTCGGGATCGGTCTGCTCACCGCCCGGCCGTGGGCGGGACGCGCCGGCGCGGCGCTGTTCCTCGCGGTGTGGCCGGGCAACCTGCAGATGGCGCTCGACGCCGGCCACGGGAAGTACCGCGGGCCGGCGGACAACCGGATCGTGGCGTGGGCGCGGATGCCGTTGCAGCTGCCGCTGGTGTGGGCTGCGCTCCAATCGAAACCGCGCCGTCGCACCGCTCGGTAGCGTCGACGCCATGCCCATCATCAAGGTCAACGACCCGAAGTACACGACGTCCGCCAGCGCGAAGGGCGGCCGCAACGGCCACGTCACCAGCGCCGACGGCGTCATCGACCTCGACACCGCCATGCCGGGCACGCCCGGGCCGGCCAAGGCCAACCCGGAGACGTTGTTCGCCGCGGGCTACGCCGCCTGCTTCCAGGGCGCGCTGACCAACCGCGCGAAGACGGTCGGGGTTGACGCCTCGGACTCCGATGTCACCGCCGAGGTCGTCTTCGGTGGCACCGAAGACGGTGGGTTCGGCATCGCCGTCACCCTCAAGGTCTCGATCCCCGGGGTCGACGAGGCCAAGACGCAGGAGCTCATCGAACTCGCCCACCAGTTCTGCCCCTACAGCAAGGCCACCGCGGGCAACATCGTGGTGACGCTCGAGGCCGTCTGACCAGGTCAGACTCAGGCGGTACGGAACAGCCGCCGCCACCCGCTCGGGCGGCGCGCGGCGCGTTCGGCCTCCCGCCGCGCGATCTCGCGGCGGACGTACTGCTTGGCCTCGGCCTCGGCCTCGACGCGGGCCTTGGCGAAGTAGGCCTCGGGGTCGGCCAGCATCTCCTCGACCTGCGGATCCGGCTTCGGATCCGGGTCGACGTAGTAGTCGCGCGGCATCGGCGTCCCCTCCCTCGTCGGGCCATCGTACCCAGCGGCCCTGGTCACGGGTCCTCCTCGAACCGCTCCGCGAGCGCGGCGGCCAGCACGCGCGCGAGCACGAGGATCAACGGCTCGTCGCGCTCCGCGACGAGCACACCGGCGTGCCGCGCGTCGATCGTGAGCATCCCGTGCACCTGCCGCTCACCACGGACCGGCACGGCGAGGAACGCGGTGTAGCGCCCGGACGGGACCTCCTGCGGCGACCACGCGGGCGGTCGCGTGGCGTGGACGTCGGCGATGAACACCCGCTCGTCGGCGAGCAGGGAGGCCAGCACCTCCCGGCCGGTCTCAGCCGCGGCGTCGAACCGGACACGGGGTTCGTCCGAGCGGCCGGCGGCCGCGACGTAGCGCAGCCCGCGCACCACCCCGGACGGGTCGACGTCGAGCACGTACCAGCAGGCGCGGACCTCGCCGACCGGACCGCACAGCGCGGCCGCGGCGTTGAGCACCCCCGTGACGGTCTGCGCACGCAACGCCGCACGTTCGGCGAGGCCGGACTCCTCGTGGATCTGGTCGACGAGCCGCAACAGCGGCACCACGGCCGAGGCGATCGCCCCGTGCTCCTTGACCCGCACGCTCTCGGCGAGGTCCTCGATCTCCGCCTCGCGCGCGGCCCGGTCCAGTTCGTGCACCCGGTTCGCACCGAACAGCACGAGCGCGGCGACGACGGCCACCCCGAGCCACACCCAGCGCGCGACGCCGGACGTGAAGCCGACGAGGGCGGACGACACGACGGTGGCAGCGGTGATCGCGAGACCGGCCCGGGTGCCCCCGAATGCCCGCTGCCACCGCTCCATCACAACCCGGACCCTAGGGCCGACCTCCGACAGGAATCGGGCGTCGGGGAGCTCGACCTGCACGCGCCGCAGCCCGGCGGTCCCCGCGAGACCGGCCGACAGCTACGCGGCCCGCGACGACCTTGCGCGTCACCCGGCGGACGCCACCGGCACCCGTAGGGTGGTCCGGCGTGACCTCCGCAGCGCGCACCCCCACCGACGTCGACCGGCTGGCGGACGCCTTCGTCGACGCCACGGTGGGCCAGAACCCGTTGCTCGCGACGTACCTCGGGGTCGACGGCGCGCACGACACCCTGCCGGACCTGTCGCCCGACGGTTTCGCCGAGGCGTCGCGGGTGCGCCGCGACACGCTGCGGCAGCTCGACGCCGCGGTGCCGACCGACCGGCAGGACCGGATCACGGCCGCGGCACTACGCGACGAACTCGAGACCGACGAGGCGGTGCGGGAGATCGGGGACGACCTGCGCGACCTCGACATCCTGGAGTCGCCGCAGGAGGGCGTGCGGATGGTCTTCGACATCATGCCGACCGCCACCGACGACGACTGGTCGACGATCGCGCGGCGGATGGCCGCCCTGCCCGCGGCCCTCGACGGGTACGCGGCGTCACTGCGCACCGCCGCCGCCCACGGCCGGGCGCCCGCCCGCCGCCAGGTCGAGGAGGTCGCGACACGGATCGGCGCGAACATCGGGACGTCCGGCTTCTTCGCCACGCTCGCCGCCGGCGGGCCCGAGGCCGTCGCACCCGACCTCCGGCGCGGCGCGCAGCTCGCGAGCGGTGCCTACGCGCAACTGCAGGACTTCCTGCGCCGGGAGCTGCTGCCGCTCGCCACCGAGCGCGACCCGGTCGGACGCGAGCGGTACGCGGTGCACCTGCGCCGTCACCTCGGCGCGAGCGTGGACCTCGACGAGACCTACGCGTGGGGGCAGGAGGAGCTCGCGCGGCTGACGACCGAGCAGGCCGACGTCGCCGCCCGGATCTCACCCGGACGCAGCGTCAAGGAGGTCATGGCGGAGCTCGACGCCGACCCCGCGCGCCAGCTGCACGGCCTCGACACCCTGCAGGCGTGGATGCAGGAACGTTCCGACCGCGCGGTCGCCGAACTCGGTGCGACGCACTTCGACATCCCCGAACCGCTGCGGCGGCTGGAGTGCCGGATCGCGCCGACCCAGGCGGGCGGCGTCTACTACACCGCCCCGAGCCACGACCTCACGCGGCCGGGACGGATGTGGTGGTCGGTGCCGGCCGGGCTCGAGACCTTCGCGACCTGGCAGGAACTCACGACGATCTACCACGAAGGTGTGCCGGGTCACCACCTGCAGATCGGGACGGCGGTGCACAGTGCAACGTTGAACCGGTGGCGGCGGTTGCTGGCCGGGCGCTCGGGCCACGCCGAGGGCTGGGCGCTGTACGCCGAACGGCTGATGGCCGAGCTCGGGTACCAGGACGACCCCGCCAACCGGTTCGGCATGCTCGACGCGCAGTCGATGCGGGCCGCCCGGGTGGTACTCGACATCGGCGTGCACTGCGAGCTGCCCATGCCTGCGAACTCCGCCCATCCCGGTGCGCCCTGGACGTTCGAGCGCGCGATGGAGTTCTTCGCCGCCCACAGCGCGTGGGACGAGGGCAACCGCACGTTCGAGGTGCTGCGGTACTTCGGCTGGCCGGGTCAGGCGCCGACCTACAAGCTCGGCGAGCGGCTCTGGCTGCAGCTGCGGGCCGACGCCCGGGCCGCCGAGGGCGACTCCTTCGATCTCAAGAGATTCCACCGTGACGCGCTCGAGCTCGGCGGGCTGTCCCTCGACGTCCTGCGCGACGCCGTGCTCGGCCGCATCTGACGTCTGCTGCATCATGCAACGGTCGCCGAACCGCCGCCGGGCGGTCGCGCGGCTGGCGACGCTCGCCACCGTGCTGGGCGCGATCGCGCTGGTGACACTGGTGTTCGTCCCGTTCGACCAGCGGGGCCTGCAGGATGCGATCCGGCCGTTCGGGTTCGCCGCCCCGGTGGTGTTCGCGGTCGTCGCCGCCCTGCTCGCCCTGGTGTTCGTCCCCGGCCCGCTGCTCTCGGCCGCGAGCGGTGTGCTGTTCGGCGTCTGGCTCGGGTTCGGTGTCTCGGTGGCGAGTTCCGCGTTGACCGCGGTGCTCGGTCTGCTGGTCGGCCGGCGGACGGGCGCGTCGTCCCTGACCGAGCTCTCGGGTCCGCGCGCTCTCGCGCTGGCCGATCTCGCACGACGGCAGGGCTTCGGGGTGGTCGTGCTGCAACGACTGGTTCCCGGCCTGCCCGACGCGCCGTTCTCCTACCTGTTCGGCCTGCTGCGGTTGCGGATCTGGCAGGTCGCCCTCGGCACGGTGGTGGGTTCGGCGCCGCGGGCGTTCGCGTACACCGCTCTCGGCGACTCCGCGGCCTCGCGCGACGGCAGCCTCGCAGCCTGGGCCGTCGGGGTGCTCGTCGCGGCGAGCGCGGTCGGGGCGGTCGCGGGTGTCGTGGTGGTCCGTCGGCACCGCCGCGGGGCACGCTCGTAGGGTCGAGGACATGACTTCAGCACTGGTCCTCGCCGGCGGCGGGGTCGCCGGCATCGCGTGGGAACTCGGCGTGTTGCGCGGGGTCCTCGACGTCCGTCCCGAGCTCGAGGAGTTCCTGCTCGGCACCGACGTCCTCATCGGGACATCGGCCGGCTCGACGGTCGCGGCGCAGCTGGCCGGCGGCACGCCGTTGGACGCCCTCTACGAGGCCCAGCTCGATCCGGCCTCGGCCGAGATCGCGGTCGAGGTCGACCTGCCCGCGCTGCTCGAACGCTTCGGGGCGGCCACCGGGGGCGTCACCGACCGGGGGTTGGTGCGCCGCGGGGTCGCCGCCCTCGCCCTGGCCACCGAGACCGTCGGCGAGGCCGAACGGCGCGCGGCCGTGGCGGCACGGTTGCCGGTCCAGGAGTGGTCCGAGCGAGACGTCCGCATCCCCGCCGTCGACGCCGAGACCGGCGATCTCGTCGTGTTCACCAGCGATTCCGGCGTGGCGCTGGTCGACGCCGTGGCCGCCAGCTGTGCGGTGCCCGGGGTCTGGCCGCCGGCCACCGTGAACGGCCGCCGGT
>CAXUNA010000326.1:0-5030 GCA_964252095.1 uncultured Jatrophihabitans sp.
AGCGGGCGCGGGGCCGCGGGCAGGTGTGGGTCGGCGGGCGTGACCCCGATGACCGGTTCGACGGCGAGGCGGACGACGTGCGCGAGCGCGGCGGGGTCGGCGGTGGCGTCGACGACGGCGTACCGGCGCGGTTCGGCCTCGGCCAGCACCCGAAAGCCGTGCCGCACCCGCTCGTGGAACTCGATCGACTCGCTCTCGAGCCGGTCGACGGCACCGCGGTCGCCGGCGCGGGCGAGACCGAGTTGCGCGGGCACGTCGAGCAGCACGGTGAGGTCCGGGCGCAGCCCCTTCGTCGCCCACCGGGACAGCCGGAAGACCTCGTCGACCGTGAGCTCCCGGCCGGCGCCCTGATAGGCGAGGGAGGAGTCGACGTAGCGGTCGGTGATGACGATCCGTCCCTCCCGCAGCGCCGGGACGATGACGGCGTCGACGTGCTGGGCGCGGTCGGCCGCGAACAGCAACGCCTCGGCTCGCGGACTCACGGCGTCGCGGCCGTGCAACAGCAGCTCGCGGATGCCGACCCCGAGCGGCGTGGCGCCCGGCTCGTGGGTCACGAGCACGTCGCGCCCCTCGGCCCGCAGCCGCTCGGCGAGCAGCCGGATCTGGGTCGACTTGCCGGCGCCCTCGCCACCCTCGAACGCCAGCAGGACGCCGGGACCGCGCAGCCGGCGTCGGGCCCAGGTGTCGCCGCGCAACGAGGTGACGACGTCGCGCAGCACCCGGCCGTGCACGCGCTCGTCCATGAGCCGGTAGGCCCACAGCCCGAACAGCACGGCGATGATGCCGCCGACGAACAGGGCGATCCGGCTGGCGTCGACGACGACGCCACCCAGCGTGATGCGGCCGATGCCGCCGATGGCGAACGGGACCGCCGCGACCCCGATGATGAGCACGATCCGGATGAGCGACTGGATCAGCGCGAACACCCGGCCGCGCATCTCGTCGGGCACCCCGGTGCCGATGAGCGTCACGCCGGCGAGGTAGGCGACGCCGCCGCCGGCGCCGACCGCGATCACGAACACCACGGCGAGGAACAGCACCGGCATCAACGAGGTCAGCGAGAGGGCGACGCCGGCACTGACGATGGCCAGGCCGAACAACCGCTGCCGGGTGAGGTCGCGCGCGATCCGCGGGCCGAAGATCAGGCCCACCGCCATGCCGACGAAGACCGATCCGAACAGGATGCCGAAGGTGGCGTCGCCGCCGCCGATGCTCTGGGCGAAGGCGTTGCCCGCGCCGATCACCACGCTCGCCGCGAGGAACGCGCCGATGAGACCGACGATCAGGCCCTTGAGCAGCTTGGAGTGGCTCATGAACGACGCGCCCTCGCGCAGCAGCGAGAACAACGACTGCTGGTTCTCCCCCGGCCCGGCCCGGCTGCCGCTGATCTCGCGGATGAAGAACACGATGATCGCGCCGACGAGGAAGGTCAGGGCGTTGAAGTACAGCGCGAGGTCGACCTGGTTCGTGGCGAAGAAGTCGAGCTTGTTGGCGAGGGCGTTGCTGATCACGGCCAGCAGCGAGAACAAGCCCGCGCCGGCGACGGGCGTGACGCCGTAGGTGGTGATGAGGCCGAGCTGGTTGGCGGCCTCGATCTGGTCGCGCCGGACCAGGTTCGGCACCGAGGCGTCCTTGGCCGGCAGCCAGAACATCGCGACGCACTCGATGAGGAAGGTCGCGATGAACAGCCAGAGCAACGAGTTGACGAGCGGGATCGACACGAACAACCCGAAGCGCACGAAGTCCGAGACGACCATGGTCGTCCGCCGGTCGAAGCGGTCGGCGAAGATGCCGGCGATCGGCCCGAAGATGACGGCGGGGAGCAGCCGGACGAGCAGCACCGCTCCGAACGCGAAGTTGGCCGCGGCGTAGCCCGTGACCAGGCCGGTGGCGAACACGCTCGTGGCGAGCAGCCCGAGCCAGTCGCCGAGGCTCGACAGCGCGGTCGAGTACCAGAGCCGCCGGAACGACGACACGTGCAGCACGCCGCGGATAGCCGCAGCCGACGACATCGAGGCGCCGGCCGGTTCAGGGGCGGACGGCTCGGGGGCAGACGGCTCGGGGGCGGTCGACCCGGGAACGCCCGATTTCGGGTGCGGCCCATCACCCCGTGGGCGCTGGCTCGGCCCCGGGGCGTCGACGTCGTCACCCATCTGACCCCCTCGGTGGGCGCCCGAGAGGCGCCCGGTGGCTCGGATCAGGGTATCCGGCGGGTGCGCTGGCGCCCGGCAGGTGCGCCGCACCCGCCTGTCAGGCGGCGCGGCGGTCGCCCGTCCCCCCGTGCTGTCAGCCGACGGTCTCGGCCGCGGTGGTGACGGTCCGCAGCGCGGCGGCGAGCCGCTGCTGGGCCGCGGGCGACAGCACGGCGAGCAGGTCCCGCTCCGCGGTCAGCAGGTCGGCGAGCGCGGTGTCGACGCGACGACGACCGAGTGCCGTGAGCCGCACCCGGCTGACCCGGCCGTCGTCACCGTCGGCGCGGCGACGCACCCACTTCTTGTCGACGAGCTTGTCCACGCGGTTGGTCATCGTGCCGGAGGTGACGTGGGTGGCGGCGACCAGCTGTCCGGGAGTGAGCTCGTACGGGTCGCCCGCGCGACGCAGGGCGGCCAGCACGTCGAACTCGTAGGCCAGCACCTGGTGACGCGCGAAGACCTCGGCCCGCCGCTCACCCAGGACATCGGCGAGGCGCGCCACCCGCGACAGCACCGCCATCGGCGCGACGTCCAGATCCGGCCGCTCGGACCGCCACGCCGCCAGGATGCCGTCGACCTCGTCAGCCATGGCGTCAGCCTAGCAATTGTCTTGACGTCAAGCTATCGTGTCTTGACGTCAAGATATCTAACGCCATCGGAGGCGTCGTGACCACCTCGTTCACGTGGGACCCGCAGCTGTACCGCCGCTTCGACGACCACCGCTCCCGCCCGTTCTTCGACCTCCTCGCCCGCGTGGGCGCCGCCGCACCGGGTCGCGTCGTCGACGCCGGGTGCGGGCCGGGGCACCTCACCACGGCCCTCGCCGAGCGGTGGCCGGACGCGGACGTTGTCGGTTTCGACAGCTCGGCCTCGATGCTGGCCGATGCGCCGGCGGGCACCGGGGTGCGCTTCGAGACCGGCGACGTCACGACGTGGGACAGCACCGGCGCCGACGTCGTCGTGGCGAACGCGGTGTTGCAGTGGGTCGACGACGCGGAGGCGGTCCTCGCCCGGTGGGCGGCGGACCGGCCCGCGGACGGCTGGCTCGCGGTGCAGGTGCCGATGAACTTCGACGCGCCCTCGCACGTCCTGATGCGCGAGGTGGCGGCGGCGTACCCGGCCACGGCGGGTGCCCTGCGGTCACCGCGCCAGGTGTTCGACGCCGCGACGGCCACGGGTGTCCTGCTCGACGCCGGGTTGACCGCCGACGTCTGGGAGACCACCTACCTGCACGTGCTGGACGGCGAGGACCCCGTGCTGCGCTGGGTGAGCGGCACCGGGTTGCGGCCGGTGCTGGCCGCGCTGGCCGGCGACGACCTCGAGGCGTTCACCGCGGACTACTCGGCGCGGCTGCGGGAGGCCTACCCCCGCCGGGCCGACGGCACGACGATCCTGCCGTTCCGTCGGCTGTTCGTCGTCGGGCACCGCGCATGACGATCGTCGGGATCGACCACGTGCAGGTCGCGGTGCCGGCGCGCGCCGAGGAGGAGCTGCGCGAGTACTACGGCGGGCTGCTCGGGATGGTGGAGGTGCCGAAGCCGGCTGCGCTCGTCGGACGTGGCGGGTGCTGGTTCGCCGCCGGCTCGGCGTTGCTGCACCTCGGCGTCCAGGAACCGTTCGTCCCCGCCCGCAAGGCCCACCCGGCCCTGCTCGTCGACGACCTCGACGCGTTGCAGGAACGACTGCAGGGCGCGGGGTACGCGTGCGAACGCAGCGATGGCGAACTCCCCGGGGTGCGGCGGTTCCACACGTACGACGTCGTCGGCAACCGGGTGGAGTTCCAGCAGCGCTGACCGGGGTCAGTACGCGCTGGTGATGACGTTCTGGAGCGGTTCGCCGTGCGCGAAGCGGGCGAGCTGCTCACGCACGTAGGCGAACGCGCGCGGCCCGGCGGCGGCGACGTGCCCCGCCGCGTGCGGCGTGACGATCGTGTTCGGCGCGGTCCACAGCGGGTGGCCGTCGGGCAGCGGCTCGGGGTCCGTGACGTCGAGCGCGGCGGCGAGCCGGCCGGTGCGCAGCTCGGCGAGCAGGGCGTCGGTGTCGACGATCGGCCCGCGGGCGACGTTGACCACGAGTGCGCCGTCGGGCAGGTGGGCGAGGAAGCCGGCGTCGACCAGGCCGCGACTGTCGTCGGTCAGCGGGAGGGTGAGCACGACGACCTCGGCGGTCCGGAGCAGCGCGGGGAGCTCGTCGAGCGCACGCACGCCGTCACGGGCGGTGAGCCCCACGAGGGTCGGGACGGCACCGAACGCGCCGAGCCGGTCGGCGGTCTTGGTCCCGAGGTCACCGGCACCGACGATCACCACGTTCGCGTCGACCAGGTCACGGCCCTCCACGAGGTCCCAGCGGCCCTCGCGCTGCGCGTCGACGAAGTGCGGCAGCTGCCGACGGCTCGCGAGCACCAGCAGCGTCACCAGTTCCGCGACCGGTCCGCCGTGCACACCGCGCGCGGTCGACAGCTGGACCGTGTCCGGGATCAGCCCGGCCAGGTGCTCCACGCCCGCCGTGGTCAGCTGGACGACCTGCAGGTCGGGCATGGCGGCGAGGTACGCGGGGATGGGGCCCGCGTCCTCGACGGGCGGGACGAGGAAGGTCGTCCGGCGGGCCCCGCCGGCCGGCTCGCCCGTGCCGTCCCAGACCACGATCTCGACGTCCTCGGGCAGGTCGCCCTGCCGCAGCAGGTCGACGGAACCTTCATCGGGCAGGCAGACGACGACAGACATCCCGCCACCCTAGAACGCCGGGCCCGGGCGACGCCGCAGCCCGCCCCCCGACGGTTGAGTGGTGCGCTCCCGGCTGAGTGGCGCGGCAAAGCGGACATTCCGTGCGCCACTGAAC
>CAXUNA010000327.1:0-5018 GCA_964252095.1 uncultured Jatrophihabitans sp.
AGCCTGCAGGCTGTCGCGGATCATCTCGGCCGGGGCCACCACGCGGTCGGCGCTCGTCGAGGCGGGCCTCGACCCCGACGCCGTCGTCGACCTGGTCCGCGCCGTGCTCGCCGAGGACCTCGGCGATGCAGGCGACGTCACCTCGCTCGCCACCGTCCCCGCGGACGCCGTGCTCGACGTCCGCTACGTGACCCGCGAACCCGGCGTCGTCGCGGGCCTGCCGGTGCTGGCCGCGATGGTCGAGACCGCCGTCGGCAAGGACGCCGCGCTCGAGTTGCTCGTCACCGACGGCAGCCGGGTCGCCGCCGGCACCGCCCTCGCCACGCTCCGCGCGCCGGCGCGCGCCGTGCTCGCGCTGGAGCGCACGTCGCTCAACCTGGTCGGTCACCTCTCGGGAGTCGCCACCGCCACCCGGGCGTGGGCCGATGCCGTGGCGGGCACCGGCGCCGCGGTGCGCGACACCCGCAAGACCATGCCGCTGCTGCGGGCGCTGGAGAAGTACGCGGTGCGCTGCGGTGGCGGGGTCAACCACCGCACCGGCTTGTACGACGCCGTGCTGATCAAGGACAACCACGTCGTCGCGGCCGGCGGGGTCGGCGCGGCGCTCGACGCCGCCTACGCCGCCCACCCGCGCGGCACGATGGTCGTCCAGGTCGAGGTCGACGGCCTGGACCAGCTCGACGAGGCGATCGCCCACGGCGCCGAGCAGGTGCTGCTCGACAACTTCCCGGTCGCCGACCTGCGGACCGCGGTCGAGCGGGTACGGCAGCGGGCGCCGAAGACGGTGCTGGAGGCGAGCGGCGGGTTGACGCTCGACGTCGCGGCCGAGGTCGCGGCCACCGGGGTCGACCTGCTCGCGGTCGGCGCCCTCACCCACTCCGCGCGCAACCTCGACATCGGGCTCGACGCTGTGTGAGAGTCGGCGGCCGTGACCGCGCCGTTCGTCGAAGCGACCGCCCCGCTACCGGATCGCCGGGCCGTTCTGCTGGGCTACCTGGACTACTTCCGGTCGGCGGTGGCGGCCAAGCTGCTCTCGCTGGCCGAGGCCGACCGCCGGCGGAGCGTCGTCCCGAGCGGGTGGACGCCGCTCGAACTCGTCGTGCACCTGACGGCCATGGAGCGCCGCTGGTTGGTCTGGGGCTTCGAGGGCGTGCCGGTCGCCGACCCGTGGCGTGACGACCGCGACGGCCGCTGGTTCGTGGACCCCGCGGTGAGCACCGACGACGTGCTCGCCGCCCTGGTGGAGCAAGGTCTGGAGACCACCCGCATCGTCGGCGACCACGCCCTCGACGAGGTCGGGCGACCGAGCGAGCGCTGGAGCGGCGCCGGACCCCCGACCCTGGAACGGGTCCTGTTGCACGTGTTCCAGGAGTACGCGCGCCACGCGGGGCACCTGGACGTCGCCGTCGAGCTCGCGGGCGGCGCCACGGGCGAGTGACAGCTCGAGTTCCCTGACGGCGAAAGCCGGGCCGGAGCCGTCCCGCGCGGCCCGGGCCGGTGGAAGGATGGAGGGGTGACCGCACCACGGGACGAAGACCCCGCGCCGGCCCAACCGTCCGCCCACGACCGCCGGGCCATGCGTCCGGCCATCCTCACCGTCGACGACGACCCGAGCGTCAGCCGGGCCGTCGCCCGCGACCTGCGCCGCCGGTACGCCGAGGACTACCGCATCGTGCGGGCCGAGTCCGGCCCGCAGGCGCTGGACGCCATGAAGGAACTCGCCCTGCGCGGCGAGCAGATCGCCGTGCTCGTGGCCGACTACCGGATGCCGGGGATGTCGGGCATCGAGTTCCTCGAGCAGGCGATGGACCTCTTCCCGGCCGCCCGCCGGGTGCTGCTCACCGCCTACGCCGACACCAACGCGGCGATCGACGCCATCAACGTCGTCGACCTCGACCACTACCTGCTCAAGCCGTGGGACCCGCCGGAGGAGAAGCTCTACCCGGTCCTCGACGAGCTGCTGGAGTCGTGGAAGCGCGACAAGCGCCGCAGCATCCCCGAGACCAAGATCATCGGACACCGCTGGAACGCCCGCAGCTACGAGGTGCGGGACTTCCTCGCCCGCAACCAGCTGCCCTACAAGTGGTTCTTCGCCGACCAGCCCGACGGCGCGCGGTTGCTCGCGGCGGCGGGCGTCGACGCGTCGATCCTCCCGGTCATCGTGACCGAGGAGGGCGAGTGCCTCTGTGACCCGACCGAGCTGGAGCTGGCCGCGCGGGTCGGGCTGCACACGACGGCCGACCGGGACTTCTACGACCTCGTCGTGGTCGGAGCGGGCCCCGCCGGGCTCGGCGCCGCCGTCTACGGCGCGTCCGAGGGCCTCAAGACGGTGCTGGTCGAGCGCAGCGCGACCGGCGGACAGGCCGGTCAGAGCAGCAACATCGAGAACTACCTGGGGTTCCCCGACGGCGTCTCCGGTGCGGCCCTCACCGACCGCGCCCGGCGGCAGGCGTTGAAGTTCGGCGCCGAGGTGCTCTCGGCGTCCGACGCCAGCGCGCTCGACGTCGAGGGCCCGGCCCGGACCGTGCGGCTGTCCGACGGCACGACGCTCTCGGCCCACGCCGTCGTGCTCGCCACCGGCGTCTCCTACCGCACGCTCGACGCACCGGGGGTCGCCGAGCTCACCGGCGCCGGCGTCTACTACGGCTCCGCACTCACCGAGGCGGCCAGCGCCGAGGGCGCCGACGTGTTCATCGTCGGCGGCGCGAACTCCGCGGGCCAGGCGGCGGTGTTCTTCAGCCGGCGCGCGAAGTCGGTGACGATCCTCGTGCGGGGCGAGACCCTCGAGGCCTCGATGTCCTACTACCTGGTCGAGCAGCTCTCGCGGATCGAGAACGTCGCCGTCCGCACCTGCACCGAGGTGGTCGCCGCCCACGGCGAGGAGCACCTGGACTCGCTCACCCTGCGCTCGACGGACGGGGAAGAAACCGTCCCCGCCGGGATGTTGTTCGTGTTCATCGGAGCCGCGCCCAGGACCGACTGGCTCGACGGCACCGTGCAACGCGACGCGAGGGGGTTCGTGGTGGCCGGCCCGGATCTCGTCGTCGACGGCCAACGCCCGGCCGACTGGGATCTCGACCGCGATCCCTACCACCTCGAGACGTCGGTCCCCGGCGTGTTCGTGGCGGGCGACGTGCGGTCCGACTCGGTCAAGCGGGTCGCGTCCGCCGTGGGTGACGGCGCCATGGCCGTCACCCTCGTCCACCGTTACCTGGAGCAACGATGACCACCACCGCCGAACACCCCGACACCGACTCCGCGCTCGCGGCGGCCGTCGACCGGCTGGAGTGCAACCCGGACCTGCTGCTCACGCTGTTCCTCTTCGAGAAGCTGAGCGTCGAGCAGCGCACCTGGGTCTGCGAGCACGGCCGGCTCGAGCGGTTCGAGCCCGGCCCGGTCTTCGCCGAGGGTGACGAGGCGAGCTGCTTCTACGTGCTGGTCGACGGCGAGATCGCCATGAGCCGCCGGGTCGGGCCGGACGACGTCGAGGTCAACCGCTCGTCGCAACGCGGGGTCTACATGGGTGCCACGCAGGCGTTCATCGACTCACCGGCCACCGCGCTCTACAACAACTCGGTGCGGGCGGTGACGTCCGCGGTGCTGTTCGTCATGGACGCAGGCGACGTCGCGACGATGATGCGCGACTGGTTCCCGATGGCCGTGCACATGCTCGAGGGCCTGTTCACCGGCATGCGCAACAGCCAGCAGCGGGTGGCGGAACGGGAGCGGTTGCTCGCCCTCGGCTCGCTGTCGGCCGGTCTCACCCACGAGCTCAACAACCCGGCGGCCGCCGCGGTCCGCGCCACCGGGTCGCTGCGCGAACGGGTCGCCGGCATGCGTCACAAGCTCGAGTTCATCGCCAGCGGCAAGATGGAACCCGCGACGATCGCGGCGCTCATCAAGTTCCAGGAGCAGGCCGCCGAGCGCGTGGCCAAGGCGCCCTCGCTCGGTCCGCTGGAGGCGGGCGACCGCGAGGACGCCCTCGCCGACTGGTTCGACGACCACGGCCTCTCCCACGGGTACGACATCGCCCCCACCTTCGTCGCGGGCGGCATCGACCCCGAGTGGCTGGACCAGCTCGCCGACGCCGCGCCCGAGGGCGCCCTGCAGGGTGCGGTCGGCTGGCTCAACTACACGGTCGAGACCGAGTTGCTCATGAACGAGATCCAGGACTCCACCGAGCGGATCTCCCACCTCGTCGGTGCGGCGAAGCAGTACTCGCAGCTCGACCGCGCGCCCTACCGCGAGGTCGACCTGCACGAGCTGCTCGACTCCACGCTGACGATGCTCGGCCGCAAGCTCGAGGGCATCGAGGTGGTCAAGGACTACGACCGCACACTGCCGAACGTCCCGGCGTACGGCGCGGAACTCAACCAGGTGTGGACCAACGTCGTCGAGAACGCCTCGCAGGCGATGGACGGTTCCGGCACGTTGACCGTCCGCACCAGCCGCGACGAGCGGTGCGCGGTGGTCGAGATCGAGGACACCGGCCCGGGGATCCCCGAGGACGTCCAGCAGCGGATCTTCGAGCCGTTCTTCAGCACCAAGCCGGTCGGGCAGGGCACCGGCCTCGGGCTCGACATCTCGTGGCGCATCGTCACGCACAAGCACCACGGCTCGCTCACCGTCGACTCCCACCCGGGCCGTACGGTGTTCCGGATCGAACTGCCGCTGGAGGCGCCGGTCCAGGAGGGCGCGCTGACAGTGGCCGACCAGGGAGAGGCACACGAGTGACCGGGATCCAGGGCATCGACCCGAGCGTGCCGCCGAGCGGCACGGGTTGCCTCGAGTGCGGCGAGACCGACGGCTGGTGGTTCCACCTGCGCCGCTGCGCGCAGTGCGGGCACATCGGCTGCTGTGACACCTCGCCGTCGCAGCACGCCACGGCCCACGCCAAGGCCACCGGCCACCCGTTCATCCGGAGCTTCGAGCCCGGCGAGGACTGGTTCTACAACTACGACGACGACAACTCCTACGACGGCCCGGCGCTGGCCGCCCCCGAGTCGCACCCCGCCGAC
>CAXUNA010000328.1:0-5016 GCA_964252095.1 uncultured Jatrophihabitans sp.
CCGATCCCCGGGTCGCCGAACTCGTCGGGCGGCTGCGCGACGACCTCGGCGAGGACGCCTACCGGACCGCCTACGAGGACGGCGCCCGGCGCTCGCGGGCCGAGGCGCAGGAGGCCATGGACCCACGGCGGTTCGCGCCGGTCACGACTCCCTGACGACGTCCGCCGGGTCGAGTTCCGGGCGCAGGCCGCGCCAGCGCGGATGGCGGAGCCGGTCGTCGGGGGTCCACTCGCCGTACGCGACCTCGGCGACGAGGACGGGCTCGACCCAGTGCGCGTCCTTCGCGTCGACCCGCGGCACGGCCGGGTCGAACGGCGAGGTCTCACGCGCGAGGTCGGCGAGCCGGGTCTCGAGGTCGGCCAGCACCGCGCCCGCGATCCCGCTGCCCACACTGCCGATGTAGCGCAGGCCGTCGCCGTCGGGGATGCCCATGATCAGCGCACCGAGCCGCCCCTCGCGGCTGTTCCTGCCGGGCTTCCACCCACCGACGACGACGTCCTGTGTGCGCACGTTCTTCACCTTCAGCCAGGCGGGGGACCGGCGGCCGAATCCGTAGGTGGAGTCGAGGCGTTTGGCCACCACGCCCTCGAGCTGCAGGTCGCGGCTGGCGGCGAGCGCGTCGGCGCCCGACCCCTCGATACGCGGCGGGGTCTGCCAGTGCGGGCCGTCGAGTTCGAGCGCCTCGAGCAGTTCGCGGCGGGCCGAGTACGGCAGCTCCAGCAACGGGTTGCCGTCGAGGTGCAGCAGGTCGAACAGCACGAGGGTCACCGGCTCCTGCTGCGACAGCGTCCGCGCCTTGGCCGCGCCCGTGACGTGCATCCGGCTCTGCAGCAGCGAGAACGACGGCCGACCCTGCTCGTCGAACCGGACGATCTCGCCGTCGAGCAGCAGCTGCGTGGTGCCGACGTCCCCGCCGAGGTGACGCAGTTCGGGGTAGCTGCGGGTGACGTCGTTGCCGTTGCGGGAGGTGAGCGTGACCCGGCCGCCCTCGATCGCGACGAGGGCCCGGACGCCGTCCCACTTCAGTTCGTAGGCCCAGCCGTCGTCGGTGCGCGGGAGTTCGCCGTTGCTCGCGAGCATGGGTTCCGGTGCAGCGGGCAACGGTTGCCAGTCCGGACGGGCCGCGGCGTCCATCCGGTGGATCATCCAGTTCTCCTTCTTCCCGCCGCCGTACCGGGCGCCCTTGCCGTCGGTCCGGAACAGCACGAACCGGCCCTGGGTGCGGTGGCCGTGCAGGACGAACTTGACCTCGCGGTCGGTCCACTTCTCGGTCTCGTACGTGCCCGAGTCCCAGATTTCCACGAGCCCGGCGCCGTACTGCCCCTCGCCGATGTGGCCGGTGTAGGTGGCGTACTCCAGCGTGTGGTCCTCGACGTGTACGGCGAGGTGGTTGCGTTTCGGATCGGCCGGCAGGCCCTTCGGAACCGCCCACGAGACCATGACGCCGTCGTGCTCGAGGCGCAGGTCCCAGTGCAGCGCGGTGGCGTGGTGCTCGTGCACGACGAACACGTCGTCGTTCCCCCGGGGTTCGGTGGGCGGCGCGGGTTCACGGTCCACGCGTCCCAGCCAACCACCCCGCCGTCCCGGTGGCAGGCTGGCCGCGTGACCACGCCGCGTTCGGACGACTCCTGGGACGAGCAGGCACGTCACGAGACCCCGACGGAGCGGCTCGACCGGAACTGGACGGACCTCCTGCAGGAGCTCCGGGTCACCCAGACCGGAGTCCAGTTCCTCACCGGGTTCCTGCTGACGTTGCCCTTCCAGAGCCGTTTCGCCGAGCTGTCCACCCCGGAGCGGGCCGTGTACCTGGTGACGGTGGCGGCCTCCGTGCTCGCGACCGGCTTCCTCGTGATGCCGGTGAGCCTGCACCGCCTGCTCTTCCGCCGGCATGCACGCGCCGAGATGGTCCGCATCACGCACCGCGCGGCCCTGGCGGGGCTCACCCTGCTCGCGCTCGCCGTGGTCGGCGTGGTCGACATCGTGTTCGCGACGATCGAGGGTGACGGCGCGGGATCCGTCGCGGCGGTGGTGGCCGCCCTGGTGCTCGCCGGGCTCTGGGTGGCGCTGCCGCTCCGGTTGCGCCGCCGGCTCCCAGCCGCGAACCTCTGACCGTGACCCGCACGGTGCTCGCCATCGAGTCCGCGCCGCAGGACACCCACTTCGTCGTCACCCGGCCGGTGATGTGGCTGTTCATCGCGATCCTGGTGACGTTCGTCGTGGTCCGCGCGATCACCCGCCACATCCGCAGCCGGTCGGAGCGGGCGGTGCACGCGGACGTCGTCGCCCGCACGACCTCCGGACCGATCCGCGACATCGTCATCGGCGGCGTGCACATCCACCACACCGTCATCGGCATCTTCCTGATGCTGGGTTCGGGCGTCACGATGATCGCGACCACGCCGGTCGGCGACGCCCTCAACGCCGCGGCCCTGGTGTTCGGGGTCGGCGTGTCCCTCACGTTCGACGAGTTCGCGCTCTGGCTGAACCTCAAGGACGTCTACTGGCAGCAGCAGGGCCAGCAGTCGATCGACGCCATCTTCTGCGTCCTCGCCGCCACCGGCGCCCTCATCGGCGGCGCCGACTTCCTCTCCGGGCGGCCCGGCAGCGGGACCTGGTGGATCTCGGTCGCCTGGCTGCTCGTCGCGCTGGTGTGCTCGGTGGTGTGCCTGCTCAAGGGCAAGGTGCTCACCGGGGTGCTCGGCGTGTTCGTGCCGGTGGTCGGCTGGATCGGGGCGGTCAGGCTCGCGAAGCCCGACTCGTGGTTCGCGAGGAAGCGGTACCCCGCGGCGTCGAAGCGGGCGCGGCGCGCGGCGAAGCGGTTCGGCCCGGAGTACGTCGCCCGTTGGAACCGGGTGAAGGACCTCGTCGGCGGCACGCCCGACCCGGTCCCCGTCCCCGCCGCCGAGCACACCACCACGTCGAGCTGACGTCGGGCCCTGTGGTGGGATCGAGCGTGTGGCCACCTCCGACGACGCCGTGACCACCGTGCTCGCCGACGTCGAACCGCTGCTCGCGGCGCTGTCACCCGAGCGGCGCGAGACCTTCGAGCTCCGGGTCCGGCGGTGGTGGCCCGACGTCGGGACCGGCCTCGCCGAGGTCTACCCGCCGGAGGTCGCGTCGGCCCTCGGTGCCCGGCTGCTGCGGTCCGCGGCGGCGGCGTACGCCGAGCGCGAGCCCGACCTGCACCGGCTCGACCAGGAACGCACCCTCGCCCCGGACTGGTTCCAGGAACCGTCCATGCTCGGATATGCCGCGTACGCCGAACGTTTCTCGCCCGACGGCACGTTGGCCGGTCTGGCGCAGCAGCTGCCGTACCTCGAGGAACTCGGCGTCACCTACCTGCACCTCATGCCGCTGCTGCGTCCCCGCGAGGGCGACAGCGACGGTGGGTACGCGGTGGCCGACTACCGGACCGTCCGCTCCGACCTCGGCACCGTCGAGGACCTGCGCGAGCTCGCCCGCTCGCTGCGGGGTCGCGGGATCAGCCTGGTGCTGGACCTGGTGCTCAACCACGTCGCCCGCGAGCACGCGTGGGCGGTGGCGGCGCGGGCCGGCGACGAGCGGCACCGCCGGTACTTCCGGGTCTTCGACGACCGGGAGGTCCCCGACGCGTACGAACGCACACTGCCCGAGGTCTTCCCCGACTTCGCACCCGGCAACTTCACGTGGGACGACGAGCTGCAGGCCTGGGTCTGGACGACGTTCAACTCCTTCCAGTGGGACGTCGACTGGTCCAACCCCGACGTGTTCGCCGAGTACGCCGACATCGTCTTCTTCCTCGCGAACCTCGGGGTCTCGGTGCTGCGGCTCGACGCCATCGCGTTCCTCTGGAAGCGCCTGGGCACCAACAGCCAGAACCAGCCCGAGGTGCACGCGATCACCCGGGCGCTGCGGGCGTTGGTGCGCATCGCCTGCCCGGCCGTCGTCCTCAAGGCCGAGGCGATCGTCGCGCCCGACGACCTCGTGCAGTACCTCGGGCAGGGTCGGCACCACGGCAAGGTCAGCGATCTCGCCTACCACAACACGTTGATGGTGCAGATCTGGTCGATGCTGGCCGCCCGCGACGTCCGCCTCGCCGTGCACGCGCTGCGCGAGCTGCCGGTGGTGCCGCCGACCACCGCCTGGATCACCTACCTGCGCTGCCACGACGACATCGGCTGGGCGATCGACGACGCCGACGCGGCGGCCGTCGGGCTCACCGGGTTCGGGCACCGCGCGTTCCTCTCGGACTTCTACGCGGGCGGGTTCCCCGGCACCTTCGCGCGCGGGCTGGTGTTCCAGGCCAACCCCGCCACCGGCGACCGCCGGATCAGCGGGATGACGACCGCCCTCGCCGGCCTCGACGTCGCGGTCGCCTCGGGCGATCCCGTCGGCATCGACCTCGCCGTGCGCCGGATCCTGCTCGCGCACGCGATCGTCCTGGGTTGGGGCGGTGTGCCGGTGATCTGGATGGGCGACGAGCTGGGCCTGCCCGGTGACGCCGGGTGGGCGTCCGAACCCGGGCACGAGGCGGACAACCGGTGGGTGCACCGGCCGCGGATGTCGGCGGCGGTCCAGGCCTCGCGCAGTGAGCCGGGTTCGGTGGCGGCGCAGGTGTTCCAGGGGCTCCGAACGCTGGTGCGGGCGCGCGCCGGACTGCCGCACCTGCACGCCTCGGTGGCGGCCCGGGTGGTCGACGCCGTCGACCCGGGCGTGCTGACGGTCGTGCGCTCCCACCCGCTCGGTGACCTGGTCGAGCTGTTCAACGTCACCGAGTCGTGGCGCTCGTTCCCGCCGGGGCACGCGGGCCTCGACGTCGCCGGCTGGCACGACGTCCTGGCCGACGGCCCGGTCCACCCCGGCGCCGACGGCCGGATCTGGCTGCCGCCGTACGGCGCGATGTGGTTGGTGCGGGGGTGAGCGGGGAGCACGTTGACCGCGTCGTCGGGCTCGCGTCGGCCGTCGACCGGGCGATGGCGGGGTGGTGACGACTGGGGTCCGAAACCGTGCTCGGACCGGTGTGGGGCACGGTTTCGG